>JAHPYY010000061.1 GCA_019058515.1 Promethearchaeota archaeon | reverse complement strand
TAAATATACCCCCAAATAATGTAATTAATAAATTTTTGCCTTAGGGATTTGTTTTACATAATATTCACCGATAATTGGGATGTAAAAAAGTAGATAAATTTTGGTATTATTTTGATATATACGACTATGAAGCAAGAAAAAGACTCATTCAAAACAACCAATTACCACTTTACAGCGATGTAGTTGATGTTTTGAAAATCTTGAGAAAACATAATAAATTAATTGCTCTAGTTTCTAATGCTGCTAATTACATCGTTTCTCATATAATAGGGGAGTATGAATTGAAGGAATTCTTCGATAAAGTAATCGCTTTAGGTGATAATAAGCCAGAATCCCTTGCAAAACCATCTCCTCTAGGAATACAAACGGTATTAAATGGATTATACTATGATTCACGCCGTTCAAAGGCAATTATGACTGGAGATTCGAGAGTAGATGTTTACGCAGCAAAAAGAGCGGGAATAACGGCATGCTTGATACAAAGAGACAAGGACAAATATGGCGATGGGATAAAAGGATGGGAATATCAACCAGATATCGTAATTGAAAGTTTGTATGAATTGTTAGATTTATAATTATCAATAATAAGAATTCTTTTTAAAAACGAGAAAATATGGGCTCAATTAGTGTAATATAAGAAAATTAAGTGAGACTTCTCAACTATATTTTATCTCATTCTAATATAAATTAATGAATTGCAATATTTGCTAAAAATATTTAAATTCAACAAAATAGATAAAATAGACTCATATGAGAGATAAAAAATATTGTCCAAACCCTCATCGAAAACATTTGGATTATATAAATTTTGATAATAATCACTGTAACAATGAGTTTTTAATAGAATGTAATGACATTTCAGAAAAGTCCCAATCTAAGGGTAATCCCTCACCCAATGCATCAGCATTCCAACATACAAGTGTTTTAAGAACTATTAGGAATGTTTTAGCATCTAATTTTTTTGAATCTTTAATTAAAAATGTGAGTATTAACATATTGGATATATTTTTTGAGTACGAGAATCCTAATTTTGACTCTCTATATTTAAAAAAATTATATTCTGAAGAGGTTGAATATTTATTTAAACTAATGAAACTGAAAAAGGAATTTATTAAGTACTTCAATGATTTATTAGCTGTCGTTAAAAACATTATCAAATATACACATGTCGCTCTGATAATCGGAGATAGATTTAGTATAAAAAAATTTTCTTCAATTTTGTATCGTAGAAATATTAATCTATTTAAAAGTGCTGATATTTTTTACATTTCTGTATTGGAAATTTACGATTTTTTAAAGAAAAACTTTCCCTATGATTTACCTGAACGATTTAAATCAAATTCTGGATTCGAGAATCGCTCAGCATATCGTTCGCTTGTAGGTAACAATATTAAATTGTATATAATTGAAAACATATATTTTGGACGATATGTTAGAAATGGTAAAATAATGTGTCCTGAATGCCTAAAAGAAAGATTTAAAATAAATACGGATAAAATTCGAATAAATTCATTAGAGTTTCACCATGAATCAGAAAAAGTAAGTAGCTATGCAGCAAGGAATTTATTTAACTTGTATAAAAAAAATCAGTATGATCCTCGAGTGTTAGAAAAGATAATCAAACAGATGGAATCTGAAAATGTCGTTTTAATATGTTCTGCTCATCATTGTATTTTACATGCAAATTATTATGATGATTTTAAGCAATTAATTAACTGGGAAAATGTACCTGATAATTTTCCACAGGATATCTTCCTTATACCACCTGAGATAATCCACTTTATCGTTTGGGTTGCAGTAGTTAATTATTTTAACCCAAAAGGAGAACCAAAACCAAAAATGATTACTCATTCTGCTCGTAATAGTATTATAATGTACCTAAAAAAACGATTCATATTAGAATCTCTTGGTAAAACTTGTATATGTGGAGAATTTAACACGAAAGACCACTTACCCGTGTTCGCTTTTCATCATTTGGAAGATCATCGTTTTGATAGAAATCCATATATAAAGGCAGAACACAGCGGTAGTATCTACACTCCTAACCAATTATATCAGAAGGGTTATAGTTGTTCGGATATTATTAAGATTTTATCTTTTGAGAACGGAGGGTATTTATGCTCAAACTGTCATTCGGTAATTGAATATTCCTTACCAGAGAGATCTCCTCTAAAAGAAATACTCAAGGAAAGGAATTATATAGATGCTATTATAAAAGATTATCAGTTCGTAATTGATAATTTTAAAAAGATCAACACTATCAATGTAATAGAAAATCCTTTATCAACAGATCTTAGAATTTCCAATGATATTTTGCAATATCTAGATGCGTTTTATGAAATTTCATCTCAGGGTAATGAGATCACTTTAACATCAGTAATGAACCATCTGAATTTAAGTATTGGAGGGGTTTCAGCTTTTTTTAAGCGACACGCGGAGTTTATAAATCTCTTTATTTCAGTCACTTATAAAAATCCTAAACATGATACTAGTAATAAAAATATTTATGAATTGACTGATCTAGGTAAATTGTATATAGAAATAATTCAGTATTTTAGAAATTATTATAGAAACAAATAACAATTGTATTATATTTATTATTTCTAAGAGGTCATAGAATTGAGCTTGGAAGAACACGATCTAAGGAAAAAAGTGTGGAGAATTATTAACATTCTTCAAGCAAACCAACTATTTGTGCATTCAAAGAGTATTGAAGTTAAATATACTGAAAGTAAGGCTAAAAGGCTAATCAGACGCACTTTACCAGAGATTTTAACGCTATGTGTGTTAAATGCGATTGTACCTAATTCAGCAATGCTACTTATTGGTGGTCACGGAGGAGGAAAAACCACCCTTGTAAAATTACTTGGACGAATGTTTACATCAAGGTCACTTAGCGAGATTGAAATGTCAGTTGTGAGGGGTCATAGTTAAAAGAATTTCTCTCTTAGCGATTAACCCCAGCTGACCGAAGAAAAATTAGTAGGGACCTTGAAACTAGGAAAATTAATGCACGATGGAGTTGAAGAAGTAGTATGGCGAAATTTTATCTTAGATTTTTGGAAGATCATCGATGAAGTCAATCGTTTGACTCCCTATGCTCAGGATATCTTATTGTCGTTGTTGGCAGAAGGAACAGTTAAGTATTACGATTCTATTACAGACATTAATAAATATTGCCTGTATGCTACGATAAATCCTCAAGATGTGGGAACATTTGAATTATCTAATCCGTTTTTGGATAGGTTTGGAATTTCCGTCCCGGTCTCAATGCCCAGTAGTCTTGACTTAAACTTAATACTCGAAGGTAAAGACGAAAAATATAGCGGATTTGACGAGTTAATACAAGTTCCAAGAATCTTAACTATCGATGAACTAATGGAAATTTGGTATTTTGTAAATAAAAAACAATCTAACGATAAACTTAATAACTATATTCACGCTATTGTAAGAGAATTCACATTGTGTGCTCGCATCGAAAAAGAAAATTCCGAAAGAATAAAACCTAGCACAGGATTGTGTTCGGGTTGTCATTACAACACGGCCGAAAATATTTGTAATAAAATCGATAGCGTATTAAGCGTGAGAGTTGCCAAAGATTTGCTCCGATATTCAAAAGCAATATCTTGGCTATTGGATATTGACGAGATTGAAACTAGCATTGTCGACACTCTTGCTCCTTACATATTATCGCATCGGGTTACTTATTCCTCTCGAGAATTAGATAAATCTCCGTTCTGGGGAGATGAGTATATGTTTAGCAAGTCATTAATGGAAAAAATCACTCGACGATTTAAAAACCGAGAAATCTGCTACGAAATTACCGAAAGAATTCGAAACGGTACTTCGAATAAAACCGATTTAACTGAAATTAAAAACTACGAAAAAAACGACCTTATCATTAAATACGACTTATTACCATTTATTGAGAGTATTAACAATAAGTCCTATCAAAAGCTAGTGAGTGAAATCATCACTCAATCCAAAGTAGGTAACATTGAAAAGTTAGCCGAAATCAGAAATGAATTGATTGAGGATCTACAGGTACCAAATAGAGCGGACTTGATAAATCGGGTTAACTTAGAACTATTTAAGCAAACAGTTACGGATTTTGTGTTCAAATACTCTTTTTGGAAAGATTTATGGGCAGAAATAGCCGCTGAATTTCCAAAATTAGACGAGCCAATAAAGTCTGCGTTTCAACAACGTCAAACAAAACAAATTCGAACAGACGATCTGCTAATTGAAATAAATGTAACTGGTACGAGTGACGAATCTTTGGTGAACATTCAGCTTTCAGGAGGTTTTGAATCAATAAAATTAAAATCTCTATTAGAAAAATTAGCCTATATCGAAAAAGAAGTCTAACATCGTAAATAACGATAAAATTGTATTTGAGTAAGATAAATTCTAAAATATTAAGAGACCTATCTGAAAAAGGAAAAAGTTTAGGATTTTCTAAATATTCTATCTTGTTATTTCTTTATATAAATTCTCAATGAATTCGTCAAAGTTATCCTTGTCGTATTTAACATTTAATATTGGTTTAAGCAAAACAGGAATATTTTTATCTTGTTCGTATACAGGTAAGATTTTCATCATCCCTTCCTTTCTTAACTGAAATGCAGATTCCCACTCGTCAGTGACTGCCTTAGATTTTAGTGAATTTTCTGTACAAAATAATATAAATACTCTGCTGATTTTAAGGGCTCGCTCCATGTATTTCACAATATCCTCGCCGCTATCTTCTTCCCAATAAAAGACTGTATCAATCTTAGGGTATTCCTCCAAGCGTTTCGAAATCTCCTTGATGTTAAAATGATCGGTATCTCTCGTCGAATAGCTTAAAAACACATTAAATGTTTTGGTGAAACAATTAGTAATGCTGTATAAAAATAGAGGATATCCATTTAACTCTTCAACCGTGACAATGTCTTTCTCTAGATTGGATTTGAAATTCCTTAGGTTTTCGAAATTTTCTCCAAGGCTATCTTTATCGACAAAAACATCGGAGAATAAATCGTTCCAGTTCTCATCTTCGGTAATGATCGGGAAATAATCATTATATTCTAAGTGTGTCATATTTTGAGCTTCTAATTTTGGCGGGGGTATCCCTTTTGCCTTCAATTTAGTATTGATATTAATTCGGAGATTTTCAGGAACGCCTTTTTCCCACCATTCATCGCCATAATGATCTTCTAATTGGGTAACAAGATATTGTTGGATTTTTTGCTCAAAAAATTGTAAATCCTCCTTTGCTTTAAGTTTTAAATTCTTTATGTACTTTTGCTTCTTAATCCGTGGTGTAATTATAATAGCTGTTCCAATTATGGCACCAGCACCTCCAGCAATAGAGGCTCCCAAAATTATCACTCCCAAATCTAAGCCTCCTTCGTTTATTTTTATGATCCTTATTTCTTCCATACCAATATTTCCAACTGTATCGTTTGCATAAAATCTAATTGTTACTTGTCCATATGATAATTCATCCCAAAGAGATTGATTAATATGATCCTGAAAGGAGGAAAGTGAAATATTTGTTGCTCCATCATCTAATGTATACCAGACACTTTCTAAATTTGGATCTATTACGGTGAGTTCGAAACTTGGAGCGATATCAGAAAATTCATCATTCAACTTTATCCCTTCAATTGTAATATCCGGCGGTATAATATCCTTTCTCACGGTATAATTTAGAAATCCGATATTTCCATAATCATCTTTAGAAAAGATTAAAATATCTACTGTTCCATTACCATACTTGTCCCAAGATTCTTGATCTATCGTTAAATTAGTTGTACAAGTGAAATTAGTAATTCCACCGTCAAGTGTATACCATGTATTATTATAATTGGGTTCTGTTATCTCTAGATAAAGATCTGGTGCCCTTTTCCCAAAAAGATCGTTATTACTTGAGGGGTTTACTTCTATTATCGGACTTACAAGATCAGTAATTGTAACATGCACATTATCACTTCTAAATTGCCCATAAAAATCTGTATATTCAATTTTATAATCTAATTCTTGATATTCAGTACTATTAATTTCTATTGATATTTCCGTTTCGTTGTTCCAACTTGTCCAATCTTTTAAGACTTGAGTACCATACTTTTCATGAGTAGATTTAACACAATAACTTCCTCCTCCCCAATCATCATCGTATAAAATCCACGTGATATTTTGCTTATTTCCATAATGAATTAACACATCTCCAGGTTGATTACAATACGGAGGTTTATCCTCGAGTATAGTAACATTTACTGTGTTGGGAATGCCATATAGCATGAATTCATTGTAATATTCTATTGTATAGTAAAATAATCCTGCAATAGTATGATTGATTGGAAAATATAAATTGGCAGGATTACTATTCCAAGATGTCCAATTGATATAAGTATAATTATTTCCATATGAATCGTTAACTATAACCCGATAGCTTCCTCCGCCGAAATAGTCTGTTAATATCCAGTTAATCTCTTCAGGTGTTGATGTATAAGTAGTTATGGGTTCAGGATTATTCGAAATAGGAGTGGATAAAATAATTCGACTTGCGAATATATCATAATAGGTATATCTACGATCTTCCCAAGTAATTAACGCCCCTCCAACTCCATCGCTACATAGTTGAGGATATTGTTGATATTTGGTGGCATTACATATCACAGTGCCATTAACCATCCACTCGACATCTCCAGTAGAATCAATCCGTTGCGCGTAGATGTCGGAACCAGTTGTAGCACTATCTCTAGAATCTTGCCACGCGATTATCGCTCCTCCTACCCCATCGCTACAAATTTGAACATTATATTGAGTAGCTATTGCGTTACATATAAGAGTGCCATTAACTGTCCACTCAACACCTCCAGTAGAGTTAATATGTTGTGCGTAGATATCAGAACCAGATGTAGCACTATCTCTAGAGTCTCGCCACACGATTATCGCCCCTCCTACTCCATCGCTACAGATTTGAAGATCATGTTGAGATTCTATCGCATTACATATCACAGAGCCATTAGCCGTCCACTCAATACCTCCAGTAGAGTTAATTCGTTGCGTGTAGATGTCAGAACCAGTTGTAGCACTATCTCTATAATCTTGCCACGTGATTATCGCCCCTCCTACTCCATCGCTACAAATCTGTGGTCTTTGCATAGCTGTATCATTTCTCCAAATATCGATACCGCCAACAGTCCAATTATGCGATAACGGTATGACTGGGGATATCTTTAAAGCATAGACATCGTGCGATGTAATAGCAAGATCTCTATAATCCGTCCAAGTAATTATTGCGTTTCCTTTCCCATCATTACATATTTGGGGAGTAGTTTGAGTATTATTGGCGTTACAAAATAAAAGACCGTTAGAGCTCCACTCAATGTCTCCAGTAGACTTAATTCGTTGAGTATAGATGTCAACACCTGTCGTTTCACTATCTCTATAATCATACCACGTGATTATTGCCCCCCCTACTCCATCGCTACAGAGTTGAGGGCTTGATTGCGTACCAATTTCGTTACTTACTATAGTACCATTTGGAGCCCACTCAATACCTCCAGTAGAGTTAACTCGTTGAGCGTAAATGTCATAACCAGTTGTAGCACTATCTCTGTAATCTTGCCATGTGATTATCGCCCCTCCTACTCCATCGCTACAGAGTTGAGGAGAATATTGACCATTAATAGCGTTACTTACTACAGTACCATTTGGAGTCCACTCAACACCTCCAGTAAAGTTAATCCGTTGAGCGTAGATGTCAGCACCAGTTATAGCATTATCTCTTTGATCATACCACGTGATTATCACCCCTCCTACTCCATCGCTACAGAGTTTAGAGCTTGATTGCGTACTAATTTCGTTACTTATTACATTACCATTTGGAGTCCACGCTTCCAGTATTGTATTAGATTGTTTGGGAGGGTTTTTTAAAGAAAAATCCTCTTTTATTTGATTTTTTATAGAAGTGGAGTCTGTTAGGCTCAAATTAATAATAAAAACGAGTATTACTATTAAAGTTAAAATCTTAATCTGAAACTTAAAATGGCTAGGTTTCATTATTCGTAATCTGAATTATTCGAATTAACTTATTAGGTTGTTATTGGATTGTTAAAATAGTATTTACTTTTTTATAATTTAAACATTATTAAAATTTGGAAAACTAAGGTTGTATTAAAAAGAACTACGGTAGTAAAAGATATGTTAAAGGAAGTATCAAATATGTATTCAATAAAATCAAAAGAAGAAAAATTATCTTCTAAAAAAGAAGAAAATCTTATCTACATAGCTAAAAAAGCATGGGAGAGAGCTATAAGAGAGTTTTACTATCCTCCGTTAGAGGAACCAAACTTTATTTTTGACTTCTCCCATCGGGAGAGCTTTTACATAGATCCACAGCAAAAGTGGAAAATTACCATGAATTTGGCGCACTCACCGGTTTTTAAATACGATTGGGAATATGAAGATTATTATTTTGCAATTTTACTACACGAGGTTTCTCATTATCAAGTCATTCCTTACGACGGTTTAACCAACGCCAAATTATTACGAGCAGCTATGAAGCATGTTAGCGCGTCGTTCTCCTCAATTGTTGTCAATATATTTGCTGATTTAGTGATAGATTATCGGCTTTTCCAAAAATTTCCAAGATTAATGGAATGGGAACTTTTTCAGACTTGGAATAATATTACTCATACTGCTAAGTCAAAATCCAGTGGATTGTTTGATCTACTAATCGGGATTTACGAGAAAATGTGGAACGTTAAAATTAATGTAAAATCTAACCAATCTGCGACTCATAACCGTTTAGTAGAACGAATTTCTAATCTTGTATTATCGAATTTTGAGAACCAGACGACATGGGAGGAAAAGGTAAGAAAGATTGCTTATCACCTTAGATCGATTGTTAACGACAGCTTTTCTATCATTGGTAAAAACACATTGCCCAGGCTTGGTAATTCTGTTAGATATGTTGAAGGAACGGACAAATATGTCGAAATCCCCAACGATGTATTAGAACTGTTAGACAATCCCACAGAAAACAGAAACATCGACAAAATAAAACGCGAAAATAGAGATCGTCTGACATATGTTGCTGAACAGTACGCTAAAGACTCCCAATACTCTGAGTTCGGCTCACCAGCAGCTTTAGCGGGCATTTTATGCGATGGATACCCTCTTGCTATGTGGTATAGAGGAAAAGCTAAAGATCTTCTTAGAATAGAAATTTTTGAAAAGAAAATAACTGGAAAGATGCCTATATATACTGAAACATGGAAATTGGGAGATCCTTTCGAAGAACTTGATATAACGCAAACTTTGTTAAACTCTCAGATAATCGTCCCAAACATAACCACGAGAAAATGGCACCTACAAGAAGGTATTGGAATTCAACAAAGTAAAACTTTGCCAGATCTATTAGTTGTAATAGATTCTTCTGGCTCAATGAGATGGAATTTCAATAACAGAACAAATAAAGGTCAATATCACATTGCTTTAATCGCAGCTTTTGCGGCGCTTCACTTTGCTTCTCGACGGGGTGTAAAATTTGGAATCATAAACTTTTCGGGACTTCCTATCATCTGCGACTGGACTTATGACTTTAACAAAGCAGAAAGAGTGCTCTTAAAGTATCAAGGAAGTGGAACTGTCTTGCCTACAAAAAAGATCGAAGAAATGTGTCGAAAAAGCGAAAATTCCATTTTGATCATGATTATTACGGATTTTGGAATCTACAACTGGGTAAAAACCAAAAATTCGATGAATAGATTAGTTCTAAACGGCCATCAAATCGTAGGATTCTTTATAGGAAGCGAACATATTCCAAAAACCAAATTTAAGGATTTTTCAGAAAAAATAGCTTTCTACCCCATTAAAAATCCTAAAGAATTGATAAACCTAGTTATCCGAGAAGTAACACAGAGGTACTCACCGATTTAGCTTTCTTAGGTACAGCTTCATGAAATACCTTTGATCCCTACAAAAATTAAGCTTTTGTTGATAGGACAACTCTGAATTATTTAACAATAGAGAGTTTATTCTTTTTAGGATTTTTAAGTTCAGATTATTAGCGTTCTGTTTCAATTCAGTTGTTAGGATTTGAGGAATTTCTAAGCTATCTTCAATGTTAGATTCATGGTTTTGGACATTAATCCTAGATGAGTTCATATTAGACGAATTTGTACCCAAATTTACCACTTGAATAGAGCTATAACAGTAATATCTATAACTTACATAAATCTATATTGAGATAATATTAGAATAGCTTTTTAATAAGAGTAATACGAGGGTATTACGGTGATACGGGAACTGTTGTAAAAATAGGGAATTTGCCCTATAACAAAAGATTATAACTTACGAGACAAATATCGATTTTTCAAGTTGATAAATGTCGCGGAGTTTGCGAATGGTTTTTATTCGTTTCTCTTTTAATTTACTTATAGAATTTTGAAGAACATGTAATTTATTTTCGATGTATTTTATCTTGTTTTTTTGTTCGTCATCGTAGCTAATACCTCCATGTATTAAATTGCTAGGCTCTACAACTTGGCCATCTAAGGTCACTCTCGTGGCGTTTACTTCGTAATGAAGTGCAGTGTTTATATCTTTTACCACTATAATTCTTCCAAAAAAGTATTCCATTACAGATTTAAATCTCTTGTCGTACTCGATGAAATCTAATGCAGTTCCCAATATACTTTTAGAAGTGTTCAGATGTAGATTAAATGGTTGCCTTTTTATATCCTTTAATGGAATAAAGGAAGCCCTTCCAAGAGAATTTTCCCTTAAATAATTAATACACTGATTAACCGTTTTTTGATCGTCAACTATGATCGTTTCCAAATGCTCTTTTATCGCAGATAAAACTGCTGTCTTATACTCTTCCTTTACTTTAATCAATTCGCTAATGGCTCCATAAATTTTACCATCAATATTATAAAAATCTTTGAGATGAGGATCCGCTTTCATATGCAGAATTTTAAGAGTTGGTGTATCAAATTGATTGAATCTTTCCGTCAATTGTGATTGCATGGCACTTAACTCCTCCATATTAATTTTGATTGATTGATGCAATCGTCCAATTCTCCTTTCTAATCTAGCTTTATTTAACACCAAGAAATCAGGATAGATCTTGAAAACATTTTCTGGAATTCTAGGAATTTGAGGAAAATTGCGAGTTATAAGGGCTTTTTTAAGATGGGTTCGATTAACTTTATTTAACTGATGGAGTGCTTGCAGGTATTGACTTCTATGGAAAAATTCCGAATTCAAATCTTTAATTTTTTGAAAATCTTTGTGCAAGTTCTCTATA
Source organism: Promethearchaeota archaeon (assembly GCA_019058515.1). The sequence continues at coordinate 17,911 of JAHPYY010000061.1, read as the reverse complement.
ACATCCGGAAAGGGCTCTTCTCGTTCCATTTTCTTTATCAAAAGGATAGTATATTATTCTGATATCTCTTCACAAGATATCTCTATATATGTAAAAGTAGAAGTCAAGTATTTAATCAAAATAATATCCGGGTATTATGCAGAGAATAATTACTAAATATGATGATGTTTAGTATTAGTTTCAAAAAAGACGATAAAATAATAAGTGCGCTTACCCTCATTAATTTAAAATGATATATAATAGAATAGCTTAATTATTAATGAATTGACCTTTGATTGATGGTGATTAAATGACCAAATTCGCGATAACCCTAATAATAGATGAATCTCCTGAAAATGTATGGGATGCCTACATTAATCCCCAAAACATGCTACAATACACTAAATATTTAGAGAAAGTTGAGACAGTTAAAGGGGAATTTGGGGAAATAGGTGCTACAGCACATTTACATTATCTAGAAAAAGGTCGGCTTTATATTCTTGAAGATAAACTGCTTGAATACGAGGAGGGTAAACGAATCTTATCCCGGGTTAGTGGTCAGGGAATGATTATAAAGGTTGAAACAAGTTTTGAACCACATTCCAGCGGTACAAGTATGAAAATGAGCTGGAATGGGACAAGTAAATCTCTTTTCGCCAGATTTATCCTTAGATTGATGAAAAGTAAAATTACTAATCACGCAAAAGCTGAACTAGTCACTTTTAAGAATCTCGTTGAAACTCATGGAATAGTGTTTCCAGCAATAGTAGACGAAAGTGATTAAAGATACAGTGCACCAATAAATTCGTTTCTAATTTCGTTCCAATATACCTCTAACTCTTGAGAAGACTGGTTTTTAATGTCAGACGATAATTTTTGCAAAATTGGCTTAATCTTTAACGACTCAAATATGCTTACCCTTTGACCGATTACTGCGAGCATGTATTCTACTCGTCCGGTCCTCGACTCGCTGGATTCGTAAGAATCGAAGTAAATTAGGCTTTGTTTATTTATGTTTTTAATGTTAATTAATAGTTCTTCCGGTTTATTTATCATACTTGACCCATATATCGTCGTCGCTGCGTGAAATAACTGTCTGCCTATTTCTTCCAGAGAGTATTTTAGCTTTGACGATTCTGGGAAAGAGGTTGTTAATCTAGGTCCTACTTTATCATCCCATTGCATGACAAATAAGTATAACTCACCGTCTTCTTTTCCCTCTTGACTAAACTTTCCATCTTTCTGGAAATAATTGTTTAAAAATTTATTGATTTGATCGTTTACTGATTTTCTCTTCTTATTACGATTGATTTTGCCTTGAATTATTGCTAACAAATCATCTTCTTTAAAAGGTTTCGTAACATAATCGTCAGCACCTAAAAGTTTACCAAGTCTAATGTCTTCTGGTGTTGATTTAGCAGTAAGGAAAACGAAGGGTATTAGGCTCCACTTAGGATTTTGCGATAATCGCTTAAAAAAATCGTAACCATCCATCTCTGGCATCATAATATCGCTTAAAATAAGATCAGGAACTCGATTTGAAGTTTTTAAAAAGGTTAAAGCTTCATTTGCGCTTTTAGCTTTTATAACCTCGTAATCTTTTGTTTCTAACAAAAGCCCAATATTGAATAGAATATCCTCGTTATCGTCTAAAATCAAGATTGAAGGTTTATATTCTGATATCATTTGGGATCGATTAATTGGGATCTTACTATCATTATCATTTATTCGTTAAATCTATATAAATTTTTATTTAGGTTATAAGTAAGGAAAAAATACAGAAAAAGTCGATCCTTTGCCAAATTCGCTCTCAACATAAATATCACCTTGGTGAAGTTGAATTAAATCCTTCGCAATTGCTAATCCTAAGCCAGTACCGGGAATTTCACTAACGGTACTCGACCTAAAAAATCTCTCAAATAGATGAGGAATCTCATCTCGTCTAATCCCAATTCCATTATCCTTAAACTCAAAAAGTACCCCATTTATATTTTTTGGATTGAATTTTCCCTTGTAATTCTCTATGGCTTCAATTTTAATAGTAGAATTACTTTTAGAGTACTTTATTGCGTTGTCGATTAGAATCCGAAAAATTTGGTCAATTCTTTTAGGATCTCCTTTCAAATTGAAATTTTTATCTACATTAACCACGAATGAAATTCCCTTTTCATTACCAATTGGAGTCATTAAAGTTAAGATATCATTAATTACCTCTAAAGGATTATACTCGATCCACTCTAACTCAATTTGCTGCTCATCTAGTTTTGCCACTTCTAGAATATCATTGGCTAAGTTATGGAGTAACTCGACATTTCTAAAAATTCCATCAAGAAGTTTGCGTTCGACATCAGGGGTAATCTTTTCACCTTCCTGTCGCAGGAAATCAAGGGACATCAATAATACAGTTATTGGAGTCCTCAATTCGTGGGAAATTGTGGAAATTAATTGTTTCAATCTTCTTTCTGCTTTCTTACGCTCTCTAATATCATGAAATATTCCTTGAATAATAGGTATATTGTTTATTATAGTGTAACTTGCAGTAATTTGAACTGGAATTATTTTCCCTGAGCTAGTAATTATTTCTGCTTCTTCATTAAGAATACCCCTTCTTTTTGCGAGATCGCTAAACATATTCTTATATAATTCTACTGTATCAGGGGGGTGCAGAAAAGACTGATGTTGTCCAATAATTTTATCCTTAGGTCTATCCACCAGCAATTCTGAAGTTTTATTACAATTTAATATAATTCCTGTGTCAGCATTAGCCCAAAATATCGCATCAGCTGCATTTTGAAACGTCAAACGGAATTTTTCTTCTGATTCATTCAGTTGGGTTTCAATAGTCTTTCTTTCCGTAATGTCTGTATAATTATGAATTAAACCCACAAGATCTCCTTTTGTATCCTTTTTCGGGACGGAATTTACTAAAAGTGTTAACTGCCTTCCATTTTTAAGCGTATAATTAGCTTCGTATTCGATTTTTGTTCGATGATTCTTAATTTGTTTCATAGTACATTTACTAGTATTACAAAACTCAAGTGGGAATACATCATAGCATCTTTTTCCGAGAACCTCATCAGCTTTTACTTCAAATAGGTCACAAAAAGTATCGTTGACTCTTACAATATTAAAATCAATATCAATCAATCGCAATGGAAGAGATGCGTTGAAAATTTGTTCCGTTTCGGCATAGGCATGAGTAAGTGCATCTGCGTTTTTCACGAGTTCCTGTTCACTATCTTTTAGTCGTTTAAAGATTGAATTATAAGGATCTTCTAATCCCACAACGATGATTCCTCTATAAATAAAAAAGAACGCAACGATTTTGAGGAGATGTCCAACTAAATTTGGGAAATCGTACACTCCAATATACAATGTGAAGGCAAATTCGGAAGACATACTCACAAGTATAAACAGTAAAATAAACAACCATGTCCTTTTATTGAAATGTGACCGATTTTTATAAATCAGGGCTAAACAAACTGCGAAAATCGAAATAATTACATATTCGCTGACTATCTTGAATGGAGTTAATCCTTTTCCCTCAATATAGCAAACCGGAAAAAAATTAAAAAAGATTACGAAAACCAAGATTGAAAATGTAATACCATATCCGATCGCCAAATATGAAGTGTTGATGCTTCTGTCTCTAATTAAAATGGCCATTAAAATTGAACACGCTTGAAGATATCTCGCAGCAATCCATAATGAAGCAGGTAGATTTGAGGTGTAACCAATAAATATATTCATGCCAGTATAGGCTAATGTGTGAAGTAGATCAATAATCCCTATGAACAGAGAGGAAACCCCAATAATCAAAAAAAACGAATCCTCCATATACTTTCTGGAATTCCAAGCTATCATGAAGATTCCAAGCGCAATAGAAATACTAAAAAGTTCTGCTAGAGTGTGAAATAATAAATAGTTATAAAAGCTTGAAGCGTAGATTCCAATGATTAAAATAGACACTAATACCGCTAATGTGTAATTATAGCGCTTTTTACTTGCTTTCTTACTCTCTTCTTGAGGTAACATTATTATCAAACTAATCTATATCAATTTAATTAGTAATAATTAAGGTTATATCCATGAATATTTTAAACTTTATTTCTAAAACTAAGATGGAATAGATTACAATTCCATGATTTGCTTATATAATTTCTCTCTCAAAAACAGTGTAGATGGTTGTTTTACAAATATCGTGTTCCAACTCGTCGGGAATTAGTTGTTTAATCCGTTCTATAAGTTTATCTATTATTTCTTGGCTAAGCTCTGGCTTAATCTCAAACAAATTTGGATCGTATTTATGTAAAAACACCGATAACGAAACGCTATAATTATAATCTCTTAAAAGTTCAACAATTTTTGAAAAATAGTGAATTGTTGAGTCGTAATTGTCAATATCTTGCGTATCGATAACATATATTAATTTAGAACAATCGTGCATAAAGTCGGAGAATCGTTTGATAAACTCCTCTCTAAACGATTCCTGTCCCCCAAAATCCCAAACATTATAATTTTGGGAAAACGCTTCAAAGTTTTCGATATCGTAACCTTTGGTTGGATTTAAGGAACAATAATTAACTAGATTTATTTTACCCATCAAACTGAGAACAATAGAACTCTTTCCTGCTTCCTGTAGTCCTAACACTAGTATTTTTTTAGCTTCCAATTAGGTCTTACCATCGTTTATTATGTCATTTCACATTAGAGCATCCCTTCGATGGATGTCTCGCAATTCCTTTAATTTCTCCTGTTGTAAGTTAACAACAAATGACCTTATTTGCGCTAGAATTTTAAATATGACCGGATCTTTGATCTTGTAGTGTTTTACATTATCCCTCTTCTCAATCAATAGTAAATTCTGCTCATCTAGCATTTTTAAGTGCTGAGAAATTGTAGATTGAACTTTATTAAGCTGAGTTTCTATTTGTTTTGCACTTAATCCACTTTCGTTGTCTTTTAATAACTCGAGAATTTGTAATCTAGTAGTATCGCTTATTGTTTTAAGGAAATCAGATGTATAATCAAGAAATTCGCTCATATCAATGAAACATTTTATTTGGTTTTCTTGTGTTTGAGATGTCTACACACACCATCTCTTTAATACCATCTTAATGGTATTTAAAATTTGTCCTTACAATGTATTAATTATATTATTTATTCGTTAATAGTCTCAATTTTCTTAAGATGTCAATTCAATTATTAAGCCACAGTTTTTCATCGATCGATAGATTTAAATAGGATTGTGGAATATTGATAATAACGATATATCGGCATATGCCGATACAACGAAAGTCTCCTAAAAACCACTTTTTCACCAAAAAAATTTGTGATATTCTTCCCAAAACAAAAATAAGATATTTTTTAGAAAAATAATAATAAAAGTAGTTTTATATTTAATAGATAATAAATTTCGAAAAAATTAGGTAATCGATATGACTCAAGTTTTTAAGATGGATGAGGTTGATCGACAGATTTTAGGCTTGCTACAAAAGGAACCCAATTTAACCCACACAGAAATCGCAACAAAAGTGAATAGGTCGCAGCCAACTGTAGGAATGAGAATTAAGAAACTCGAAGAATCAGGAGTATTGCAATTTCAAGCGGGAATCAATATGAAAAATTCTGAAATGTGTTTTGCACGCGTCGAGATCCAGTCCAATAAACCAGAAAAATTGTTTGAAATTATAGAGAATTGTCCGTTTATGCTTAACGCGTTTAGGTTAAGTGGTACGATAAATATGACCGTTCTAATTGTAGGTTACGATTATAAAATTCTCGACGAGATTGTAAACCTTTACTTCCGGAACAACCCCGATGTAATAAAAGTCAGCATGGATATTGTTACAGATATAAAGTACGATTTAATTTTGCCCATGAAATTTGATTTTGAGCATTGTTCTTGCGATTCTGAAACCAAAGCAAACTGCAAAAATGCTTTCTTGTGTGTAAATTAAGTTTTTTCCAATTTTAACTATATTCTTTATCCTTCTATTAATTTAATTCGAATAAAAATAAAAAACGAGAAATAAAACTTAATAAAATTGAATTTAGAAGTTCTTTTCCACCCATTTCTCAAATTTGATATCTCGGAGCTGTTCCGCCCATAAAACCTTAATATTTGCTTGATTTGGAAGTAAATTTTCGCTTTTCAGCAGAGTATATAGTCGTTCAATAGCCTTGTCGATAAGTACTTGATATAAATCCGAAGTATCAGCGTAATTAGACAAATTTCTATTTATTTCTTCTTTATTTGAGCGGATAACTTCAATCCAGTTGTTTGCAATAACCTCTATGTATTTACGCATGTCGCTAAGGTTTTCCATTTTAAAGACCGGAAAAGTAACTTCGTACTTATCGTCAATTTTTCTTATTAGATTGTACCATTCTAAATTAAGCAAGTGATTTTCGACGGTTATTTTGGTCCATTGGTATTTTATTTTTGCTCGATGTTCTTGCTCCGTGATTAATAAGGGTTTAGGCGAAAAATTTATCAAATTATAAATCTCATCGAAAGTTTTAGGTCCAGTGTTCGAAAGAATTAAGAGTATTTCTCTTCTCACCTTATTCTCGAGCGGCCAGGGAATCTCTCCCTCGTCCCACGGTTTTCCCGAATCAAAATCGAACCAGGGCATAATCTCGTCTATGTTTATTTTTCCTACAAATCGATAGGAGTTGTACTTGGTGGATTCTTTCAAGTTTTTCACCTTTAAGCTTAGATTAAAGAACTTCCAATATTTCGTTTACATTTAGCCATCCTTTTAAGGCGTGGACGATTAACCCATTTTCGTCAATTACGAACTGTCCCGGTCCTTGTTTTTCCCAACCCTCGAATTCACCGTGCTGGATATCTTGTGATAGAGCTTCTTTAAGTCTCCCTCGTACCTTCGTAAAGGCTTCCGGAGTCATCATTCCTAAACCATATTTGGCGTATAACTCGTCTTTAGTGGAATAAATAACTGGAAAACTTATATTTTTTTGCGAAATGAACTCATTCGCCACTTTTTCTTCAGATTGCGTAATATACAATATCTTAGCGCCCTTAGCTTCGATTTGTGATTGGTATTCGAGTAATATATTTAAATCTAATTGACAAATAGGGCACCCAAAATACCGAGAAAAAATCAACACCACTTTCTGCTTGCCGAAAAAATCTTCTAACTTTATCGTCCCTTGGTTAAAACTTTCGAGCTCGAAAGGTACAGCAGGATCGCCAACCTTAATTTTTTCTTTTCCCATATTTTACACTTTTTTTTTAATTTCTTTTAAATTACAAATATTTAGTTTTTTTATTCATTTAACATAGCTTCAATTAGAATTTCTATAGCTTCTTCCTCCGTCAATCCTTTGGCTTGGAGTTCGTCCAACCATTTTTGAGGAAATCTTCCCAATGAAGCTTCGTGAGACACGCTCGAGGTAGAATCAATTGCTCGAATAAAAGGTCGAGCACGACATATAGACCCTCTTCCTAAAACAATTTCGCTACACTCTACATGACCATTACATCGAGGCGCATTCCCTTCTGTTATACCATACATTAGTACTTCTCCACCATCTCTCGCAGCTGCTTTCATTTTCAGGACGCTTCTTGCGTTTTCTCCTTCGAGAAAGATGGAATCTCTTATGCGTATCGAATCCTTTTTATTTTTTCCGAACGCTCTTATCGTAGATCGTATAACGCTGTTTTTCATCGCGTAGATGTCGAGCATGATCCTTACTTTACCGGGAGTGCCTTTTGTGAGGCTAAAATTGTTTTCAAAAGTACTATTTTCTCCGATATACATATATCCTACAGGAGCTACTGTTGCTCCGCTTTTCTCGCCATGATAGTGAGTTTCGCTATAGGTAAATTTACAATTTTTTCCGACGTAGAAATGACCAAACATTTTATGAATTAACCCATCTGCCTTAGGAAAACTACAGTGTGCTTGTATCGTAACTTCGGTGTTATCTTCTGCGATAATTCGAGGGAAAATTTCCTGCACTCCAGTTTCTTTTTCCACGCCAAAGCAAAGATGTACTGGTTCGTCAATTTTAGTTCCTTCTTTAATTAGAACATCAGCCACGATTCCATTGGGTATTTCACGTCCTTTTAGAATTATACCATCTACTTGCTCAACACCGGAAATCTTGTTGAAATTTAGTAAAAGTTTGGCGCCCCTTCCGTGTCCAGGCATAAAGTCTCTAATGTCGATATTATAATCTTCAAGACTTTGTAGAATTTCCTCTGGATATTTCGTATCACTCATAGTTCTTCCTCTCCACTGAAAATTTTATCAATATAATCATCAGTGAAACATTTTCCTTCCCCATTAAATAGTGTACGTTTACAAAATTCTTTTAATCCCGCTTTGTGACAATATTGAAGCATAACTTTTGGAAAATTATCTGTTATTAAAGATTCACCTTGCCATAATAATGTACCGTAATCAGCAACCATACCAATATCCTCTCGATGAGTAATTAATAGGATAGTCATATCCAGCTCCTTGATTTTGTTAAAGATATTAAGGAAATCCTCTATCACGATCATATCGAGGCCAGAATCAGGTTCATCGAGGATTATTAATCGTGGTCTCATCGCTATTGACGCGGCTAATTCCACTCGCTTTCGCTCGCCTCCGCTAAGGGACTCGTCCACTGTTCGATTGTAGTATCTATCTGGGTCTAAGTTAACGATCTCAAGGGCTTCAACCACTTTTTGTTTGAGATTAGATTTATCTTTCATTCCAAGAGAAATGTATTTGGGTACGGAAAGTCCCTCGATGCGAGCAGGTTCTTGCCATGCTAATGTAATGCCTAGTTTCGCTCGCTCCGTAATTGTTTTAGTAGTAATGTCAATACCATCAAATACTAATTTACCTAAGGTGATTTTATAACTATCTAAACCCATTATAGTGTATGCTAAGGTCGATTTCCCTGAACCATTTGGGCCTATAACAGCGTGAATGGAACCTTCTTTAACTCCAAACGATATATCGTTTATGATTATTGATTTGTTATCAATTGTTGGAACCGTTACATTTTCCAATTCTAATAGCAACTTTTACCTCCTTTGTCGGTGTTCTCACTATTTCATTGATATATTTAGTTAATAATTCAATTTTAAATTTAATATTAAATTTGAAGAAGGTAAGATTAGTGAAAATTTGACCGAGGCTGTGATTTTATGGAATTAATACAAATATCATATGTATAGGAGAATAAAATGTTAAAATATTGGTTTTTAGGATTATTGTTTGGAATTTTTGCGGTTATTGTATTGTTCCTTTCCTTCTTTGTAAGGATTCTAATTTGGATTAGGTTTTTAATATTTGTTATCGTAGCTTTCGTAATTATCTTCTCAACAGTGATAATTATGTTCTATAGACCATCTCGATAAAAATATAAACTGGAGGACTGGGAAGATTCAACTAAAAATCACGAAGTGAGTTATGATAAAACCAAGTGGAATGTGGTTTTGGATTCTCATATCCATACAAAAGCTAGCGACGGTAAATTAACGGCAGAACAATGTATCAAATACCATCAAAGCGTAGGATTCAACGCTTGTGTAATTACTGAGCATAATACAATGAAAAATGTACGAAAAGTGTTAGAATTAAAAGAGAAATATAAAAAGGAATTTAACTTAATTCCTGGAGTCGAGTATACTACTATGCGGATTCATATTTGTTTGATAGGAATTACAGACTGGGACTGTAAAAAAATCTCAACAAGACCAACCAACGATCAAATAAAACAAGCAATTAAAAAAGTTCATGATAAAGGAGGATTTGTGGCCCGCCTGCCACTTCCCTTGGTCAGCATGGCCTAGACACGGTTCGGATTTACCACGAATGACCACTCACCCAACTAGAGAACAATTGTTAGAATGGAGCGTAGATTTAATAGAATGTGCCAATTGGGATGATGATATATCGCTTGTTGACTACGAGAGCTATAACTTCGGAAGACATCACCCTGAAATTGGTCCTTGTGTAGGAACCGATATGCATGAGCCTTACAAAAATCCCTTGTGCAGATGGACTTTAGTTAACGCAAAAGAGTTTACTTGCAAATCTGTAATTGAGGAACTAAGAAACCATCGAACTGAGGTAATTCTTAAACTAGAAGGGGTAAAATATTCAATAGAGCATGCATCAAATTTTTGGTACCAAGCATTAAGACCAATAATAATGCTTGGAGAAAAGTCCGAAGAATCCTTGTTCTTATGGGATAAATCACCGCTAATTGAAATAGTAGGCTTAAGTCTTGGTTAACTTATTTCTTCTTTATTTTTCTATTTATTGAGTTTTTAAGATTATTTGGTTTATAGCAACTTTTCTTAAGAATGATTAATTAAAGAGATAATATCTTTTCTAATTGTTCCTTTTCCAGGGTTAATAATTCCACTTCTGGAAGTCTCTCAATGAGAGTTTGCCAATTTTTGTCGATTTCGAAGATATCCTTAAATAATTGGATGGCTATATCTAAATCTTGGTTATTTGCTAAATTCACGGCTGTCCAAAATTTCATTTCAAGATTGTCAGGAAACATCTCTAAAGCCCTGTTAAACTCTATTAGCGCCTTTTCCTTGTTTCCAGCTTCCATCGCTTCATCCCCTTGATCCAAATACTCGTACGCCTGATGTAACTTCAATAACCTTTCTAACTCTTTTAACGGCTCTATATGGTCCTCAACCCTTAAATCTACTAAAGGATCGTCCCATTTATTTTTAACAGGTTCTCCTCTGACAATTAAGATTGAAGCAGATTGTTTTCCGCGTATATCTCCTCCTACGGTTTCTGCCGCTTTCATACTCTCTAAAATTCTTTCTTCTAAGGGAAGTTTATGATTATTTTTAAAAGATTCAGCCATTTTTGACCACACTTTATTAGATAACATTAAGTTAGCCTGGACAGAATAGCCTTCTCCTAACTTGTGACCTGCGTGTTTGATGCATTTCGAACCCGTATGTACAGCTACACGACCTTTGACATCAAGGATTGCCAATTGACGCATTTTGGGTACTTCATCGTCGCTTAGGAGTATATCTATTGCTTCTTGCGGTGTTTTTCCTTTTTTTAATAATTCAAGCCCTCGGAGACCAAACGATTTGTTAACAAAGGATTGCGTAGCTACCACTCCTAGTCCAGATTCGCCCCACGGAACTGTGGAGCCCACTGAAAAGTAATGACTTTGCACGCCAACTCCCATATCTCCGGTTTTTGGATCTCTTGCCACGATGGAGTAAGTATGCGCTGGTAGAATTTTATTATTTCTCAAAATATCAACCTCATTTTTTTTTAAAATAATACAAAATTATAGTTCCTTGATGTATTTGATAATATATTTAATATATTCATTAAAATCAGAAATATCATGATGTAAATGCTCATAAACTAGTTCTCTATCAATCTCTAAATAACTATGAATTAAAATGTTTCTAAATCCAGCCATCTTTGCAATTTTTACAGCAAATTCCATTGGAAGAATAGAGTTTTTACCAAGAATAAGAAATATTTCCTGATATCTGTTTGGTTTTTGGAGCTCTAATCTGGATATTAAATGATTTCCGATATCAAGTACGCATTCAATTGCTAAATGTAGGTATCTTTCTGCCAATCCATAAATTTTATAATTATCCATAAATGCCTGCTTCGGTTCGTCTTGTATCTCTTCCAAAATTTTAATATATTCTCGAATTTTACTGACTCGCGCATTTATAACATTTTGATCGACTTTCATAAGGTTCACTCACCCTTTAATATTTGGTTATACATTACCTTATAATATTCGACTTCAAATTTCTTAAAATCCAAGTACAATTTAATAACCTTCTCTTCGAAATCTGTTCTAATTTCTAGTTTCCTTTGATAAAGAATTTTACCTTCGGATATTACCTTAAATTGGATGGCGAGGGAAGCTTTGTTAAGTATTAATAAATCGATTTTATCAGAATCGAATAGTTGGCTAAATTTAAAAATTAAATTAAGACTTAACGCTTTAAAATCTCTGTTACCAAGGCCATCGACTAAAATCGCAATATCGACGTCACTCAAAGGCGTATCTGTATCTGTAGCTCGCGATCCAAATGAGTAAATTAACATTAGATCGTACTCTTCAGCTATCTTCTTTATCGTAATTGAGTCATTCATTTTCTATTCGCTCCGATATTTGATTAATATATATCTTAAACAATTATTAGTTTTACCTTATATAATGTTTTTATCTCTAATCGTTTTTTAAAAATTTAGTAAGTTATCAACGACTATATGCATCAACAATTTATCCATTATAGCAAAATTGTTGAATTTCTTAATACAGGAGTAAAAATCGTAATTATTACTCTATAAAATATATTACAAACGATTATATTCATTAATTTCTTGATAAACATAATACACCGAGGTGTTAATCTATCATGGTAAAGAAGACTTATGTCTGTAAGCCAGGCGATAAGAGTAGAGTAGTTATCGAAGATCTATCTGTAGGAATACGAGAAGATGCAACGTTTATATTAGGTTTTGCGGGAGTAGGATTGATTGGACCCTTAATTGCTAATACCTTAGTCGATCAAATTCCCGACATTAAAGAAATCGGATTTGTAGCTTCGGACTTGCTTCCTCCCATTAGCGTGTTTTACGACGGCATCCTTAAACATCCCTTTAGATTGTTTTATAGTCCAAAACATAACCTTATAGTGGGAATTTCGGAAGTACCTTTCCAACTTAGTTCTGCGTACAACGATTTAGCTAAAACCATCCTAAATTGGGCTCTTTCCGAGGATGTACAAGCGAAAGAAATAGTAGTGTTTCAAGGAATCCCCCAACGAGGCATGATCGAAGAATTTCCAGTATATTACGCAGCTGAAAAATCAATCCCAGAATTTGACGATCACGATGTCAAAAAATTTAGTAAAGGAATCATTACCGGTCCTGAGGCAACAGTTATTAACGAAGCATTGACCAACAAACTAGATGCTTTAGCTTTATTTACGCCTGTATATCAAATTCCGACACCCGAGGGGGCTGCAGCAATAATTAGCATCCTAAATACGAGATATAACTTAGAGATTAATATTCAACCTTTAATCGACGAAGGAAAAGACATTAAAGCTAAAATGTTGGAGTTAGCAGAAAAAGCTCAACAATATCAGCGTCAACAACAACTACCTCAAGAACCCAGCGAAGGGTATACGCAATATTATCAATAAAATTATATTACCTTATTTTATTTCTTTTAGTTTTTTCTCTAAGCGTTTATCTTGAGTAAAAAATTATAATATCTTAGGTTTTTTAATATAAATTATAAAACACCATTAAGAGAATAATATTACTTTAATTAAATCATAAGCAAAGTGAACGAAATGCCATATAAGAAAGAATATATCTGTGATCCTGGTGAAAACTCGAGTCTAATTGTTGATGATTTAAGCGTGGAAATAAAGGAGGGAGCAACCTTTATTTTGGGGTTTGCTGGCGTGGGATTAATTGGTCCCATAGTCGCTAATTCGTTAATAGAACAAATACCTGATATTGTGGAAATTGGATATATTGCCAGCGACCAACTTCCACCAATTGCAGTGTTTTACAACGGAATCTTAAAGCATCCATTTAGACTGTACTATTCCTTCGAGAAGAATCTAATAATTGGTATCTGTGAAGTTCCATTTCAAATTTCTTCAGCTTACAATGACTTATCGAAAACAATTTTAAATTGGGCGCTTTCTGACGATGTTAAAGCGAAGCAGTTAGTGATCTTTCAGGGTATACCCCAGAGAGGAATTATCGATGATTATCCTGTGTATTACGCAGCTGAAGAAAAGCTGAAACAATTATTGGAATCATTTCAAATTCAAAAAGTGGATAAAGGAATTATTGTAGGACCTGAAGCAACGCTACTAAACGAGGCTCTCAGTAATAGGCTAGATGCGTATGCGTTATTTACCCCTGTTTTGGAGATCCCTACACCTGAAGGTGCAGCTTCCATATTAGAATTATTGAACAAAATCTACGGATTAAGCGTCGATACTTCCAGCTTGATTGAGGAGGGGAAGGAAATTAAAGCTAAAATGATGGAGTTAGCTGAAAAAGCCCAACAATATCAGCAGCAGCAATTAACAAGCGCTAAAGAAGGATACACGCAGTATTACAAGTAGATATTACATTAAATATCTCTCTATTTTATTAATATCTTCTCAATATTTTATAAAAATTAAGTTTAATTCCTTTTAACGGTATAATTTGCACAGATTTAAGAATTGAATTTGGTGTATAGTATATTAAAGAATATTTTATTCCAGTTCAGATAAATCAAGAGCTCTGTTTACATTGCGAAAGGTGTTTGCGTGCGTGTAACGCTAAAGCAATCTACTTTGAAGACAGCGTACGTCTCGTAGATTATGCAAAGTGTAAAGCTTGTTTAAATTGTGTGCAAGTTTGTCCTCGGAACGCGATTGTAGTTACTTCGGTTGATAAACCAGAACAAATCCTTTCAATTAAACTAGATCACGAAAAATGCAATATGTGCGAAAAATGTCTCGATGAGAATGGCAAATTCTGCCCTAAAAATTTATTCTATAAAGATTCTGTGAAAAAGGATAAAACTGAACAAGAAGGGATAAGGTTTAAGTTTAAAGAGATTGCCAATTGTCAAGGTTGTTTGAAATGCGAGTTATCATGTCCCGAGGGCGCAATTAAACTAGTAAAATTCGAGGCTTGAGTTCGTATTAGTTCTACTCTATCCCAACTGCGTCGTAAATAAGCTTTGTTAAGCTAGGAAAATCTGGAATTACATTAATACCTTCCATTTTCTTTAATTTCTTTACATTTTCTATTTCTATATCTCTAATTTTAAGTACCAAAGGATCGCCGTCGGGTCTTGAAGTTACGATTGGTTCCACGTGCTGATCGGAGGGTAGTAGATGAACTTTCACCCCTCCCTTTATTGCTTGCGCGACGCAATTGGTAATTAAAGTATCGGCAATTCCATAAACAATTTTTGCAACCGAATTAGCAGAGACAGGACAAACCACGAATAAATCGTATTTACCTAATTGCAGAGGTCCTGCCAAAAAGGGTAAATTAGCGGTCTTCTCTACCTTAACTTTAGATAACACCTCGTTTAAGTAATCCCATTGTTTATACCATTTAACTACCACTGCTCCTTCTTTTGATAACATAACTGTTATTTTGATTTCATCCTTCATTTTATCTAATAAATCTTTCATTAGATCGATTGATTCTTTAATTAGAAATCCGGTACCTGTCATTCCCCACATTATCTTAAACATTTGTCCAACCTGAGTGAAATAATTTTATAATATTATAAAAATTCAAATTGATTCCAACAAATTAAATAAATATCAGTATAGAATCGTAAATATTTTTTGATATTATTAATTTTTAGTAAATGCTTGGGAACAAAAGGTCTCATTAAATAGCTGGTCAATTTAGTTTAATATGAATGCGAAGACTTACAAATATTTGGACCAATCAGTTATCCTAGAAAAAATTATTGACATCAACTCTTCGTATAAAATAAGATCCTACAAGCAAACTTTAGAACAATTTAAGAGAAAACAAATTAAGTTAAAACCTCTAAATGAAGTACTAGATCACTTTTTTAATAAAAATAGGTTGATCACTTCTAATTTTAAAAAAACAATAAACAAGATAGAATACTCCACTGAAGGGAGAATTCTCAATGTGATAATTAGAGAAGGTAACTCGAAAAGAAACGACATTATCTGGAACAGAGCCAAGCTTGCGAATTTGTATGGATGGTTTTTCTTTGTCACGCTTAAACCCAGTAAGACTAAGAAAAAAGCTAAAAAGAAACCAAAAAAATCGAAGCAAGCACCAAAAAAAGAGGAAATTTTATTATCGTCTTCAGAAGTATCATATGCAGACTATTCTTTCACCCTTGAGCAAAAATCTAACATGAGACCTTTATATAAAACTCGTGAATATAAGTTTTATCAGAATCTTCTTACCAAAAAAAAAATTAAGCAAAAACCTATAGAGGATGTATTAAAAGCGTTTTTTAGTAATCAAGAAAGGATTCCTGATAAAGAGAAAAAATCAATCCGTAAAATTGTATATTATCAAAATTCTAAGGTAATTGTAGTTAAATCACTTATCGGGGATCACATGTACGAAAACTTAGAGAATTTGGTTAAAGAGTTTGGTTGGTATTTTTATATAACGGGGGTTCCCGTTGGTGAAAGCGACATTTCTATAGCAATCGATAATATTCCACGAAGATTTGACGAGAGCGATTTTAATAATATTTCCGTAGTAGGTGAAGTTGATGAGACCGGAGACATTCCTATGTTTTTGTATCCAATTTCTTTAAAACCAAATTTTAACTGTATTTTACTAGGAATTGGTCCGATTAACATTTTATTAGATTGCGGAATCCACGAGGAAGATTTCAAGTTCCTAAAGTTTTTCCTTCAAAATCGCGATTTGATTTTGTCTTCTCGTGGCGAAGAAGTAGAAGACTCAAATGAATCCCCAGCCGGAGTGTCAGTTGAAGATCTTGATAAAGAGTTGCAAAAAAACGATGAGCCAGAAGTTATACGCAACCCATCAGAAGAATCAGAACTAGAAAAGAGAGACGAAGAAAATGTAATTGCGGACATTCAAGATACCATTAATCTAAAAGAGGAAGAAGATTTAGACTCTCTTACCAAGGAGACATCTTTCACTATTGAGAAATACATAATTGATAGATTTGAAGCTGATTATAAAATAGATCTAATTTTTCTTTCTCACTCACATTATGATCATGTATCAGGTTTGAAGACATTAATTAATTTATTCCCAGATGTCCCAATTTTATGCTCTAGAATCACGCTTGACCTATACTTGCTTAGAGACTCGAATTTCTTAAAACAGCAAGATCATTCTATAGTAGAGGAGGAAGACTACCGAAAAATAGTCGAGAATGTTATTTATGTAGAAAATGGCACTAAATTAGAATTTAAAGAGAAAAATTGCTTTTTGTCCTTTTTCCACGCAGGTCACATGCCGGGAGCACTAATGTTATTAGTTAAAAACAAAGATTTTCGGTTCTTATTTACTGGAGATTACACCTACTGGGATATTACTCCTTTTGCTGGAACGAGAAGATTCCTTGAACAAATATCGAGGCCAATCGATTTTCTTTTGATTGATGGAACTTCGGCTTATGAAGAATACGGAGATCCCTCTCAACAATTTCATAGCCTTATATTGTTTCTCGAACAAAAAGCAGAATACGGGGATAGTGCGCTAATTGGCGCTGATCCATCGAGCCTCGCAATATCTTTTATGTTGAGATTTTGGAGGTATTTTAGGAAACTTCAGTTGAAACAAAATTACAAAAATCGACCTAATATTTATGTAGATGCGATGGTGCGCAAGAACATTCAAGTTATTAACCATCGTTACGAATATATTTATGGACCAATCTCTAAATTAATCAGGGACAAAGCTAACCCGTTTAATAGTATTAAATTCAGATGGTTTGATTTAACGGATCTTGACTTTTTAAAAAAACGAAATAATATAATTATTTCCCATCCACCGGATCTTTCCTATGGCATTATTCGAAACATTATTTCGAGAATTGCGCCTAATCCGCATAATTTAATATTCCTAGCGGGGTCCATCCACGAAAAACCAGGAGTCTCGATAATAGAGGGCTCATCCGAAATCGTGTTTTCTGAAACTTGGAAAATTCCATTAAGAGCGTTATTGATTAATACTTTTACTCCCAACATAAAAATTAAACTGCATGCAGATAAAGTTCAGCTATTTGAGATGGTAAACACCTTGGAACCTAAATGTGTTTGCTTTTTTCATCAGAGTAGGACAAAATTATTAGAAGTGACTAATGAATTAATAGAAAAGGGAATCGATAACATATCTATTTCTCAAGAAAGAAGACTGACTCGTTT
>JAHPYY010000060.1 GCA_019058515.1 Promethearchaeota archaeon | reverse complement strand
GCTTGTGGAAATCCAAATTGGCCTACCGTATTTAAATGTATCAGTCTTTGCGACGATTTAGGAATAGATGCAATTTCTGGAGGAGTCACCGCCGCTATGGCGTGCGAACTATTCGACTTAGGGTTGATAACTAAAAAAGATTTAGGATACGAATTACCGTTTGGTTCTTCCAAAAATCTTGCGAAATTCACCGAAGAAATGATTATGGGTAAGGGTTTTGCCGGTGAAATCTTTGGAGATGGCGTAAAGGAAGCAGGTTTACGACTAGAGGAAAAAGGTGTTAAAAACGCAAGTTATTACGGAATGCATATCAAAGGATTAGAAATGCCTGCGTTTGACTTGCATGGTATGTCGTCCTTTGCCGTCGGGGAAAGCGTATCAATCCGAGGTGCGTGTCACTTACGAAATGGAGCTTATGGTCTCGATGCTAAAGGCAAATTTGACCGATTTGCGTACGATAAACCTTTAGATCGGGGTAAAGCTATTATAGATCTCGAAGATATATACGCAATTATTGATTCTTATATTGTCTGTAAATTTACAAGAGGTATTTACGAGAGCGACGATGAAATGGCAGAAGTGTACGAGTTAGTTACAGGCATTCCACATACTGGTGATACTATCAAAGAACGTGGAGCTGCGATAGTTACCCTCTCAAAATGCTTCAACATCAGAGAAGGATGGACGAGAGCGGACGATCATCCTCCCGAACGATTTTTTAAAGATTCTCATACTAAAGGACCTGCTAAAGGAGTTACCCTTAAGGAAGATGGATTCCAGAAAGTGTTGAGCGGTTATTACGAAGCTAGAGGGTGGGATAAAGAAACAGGCATTCCTACGGATGAAACGCTAAAGAGATACGGATTAGACTTCTGTATTGGAAAACTAACTGCCGCTTCTCCTAAGAAAGGAAAGGGCAAAAAAGGAGGGAAATAAACATGTCTGCTACCAAAACTAGAACCAGAACTCGCTCCACTAAGAGACGAGGAGGAAAGATGCACCAATTTATTTGCGTAGATCCTGAGTTGTGTACAGGGTGTGAAACATGCGAAAGCGTTTGCAGTTTCGTACACGACGGTGAGTTCAATCCTATTACCACTCGAATCCACCGCGTCCGCATTGAACCCCTATTAAACATCGCACTCGCGTGTCAAAAATGCGAAGACGCACCTTGTATTCGCTCCTGTCCCGAACACGCCTTAGAGAAAGACGAAGAGACGGGATCAATTATCGTTATCAACGATAAATGCAATGGGTGTGGATTCTGCATTAGAGGGTGCGACTATGGTGTGTGCACAATTCACATTGATACCGAAAAGGCGATACTATGCGATTTATGCGAAAGCATGAAAGAAGAGTTTATCGATCCTGCTCAAGGTAAAGTTCCCCAATGCATTGAAGTGTGTCCGAAGGAAGCAATTAGCTTAAAAGACGTCGAACAACTCGGAGAACAAACTAGAGTAGCCGCAGTGCGACGCTTATTCCCAGAAGAGGCGGAAGAAGCTTAAACTACTAAATTAAGTATTTTATTTCTCTTTAATTCTTTTTTATTTTATTGTAAAATATTTGCGACAAAAGTTATATTTAATTAAGTCAATGCCATAACCAATTTTTAATTCATTATAAGAGAATTTAATAAATGGAAAGGGTTTTGACTTTATAGACAGTGCGAAAGAGGTGAAATAATATTACGGATTTAATTAAGACTAAATGCGTTCCTTGTGAAGGAGGCATACCACCACTATCTAAAACTGAAGAGGATAAATACATTAAGCAAGTAAAAGACTGGATGCTTATAAGGGACGGAATTCATCGAATCAAAAGACGTTTCTATTTCGAAGATTTTAAGGAGGCAATGGAATTTGTTAACAAAGTGGCAGAGCTTGCAGAGAACGAGGGGCATCACCCCGATATTTACATATATTACAACGAGGTAGTATTAGAAATCCACACTCACGCGATAAACGGTCTTCATCTAAACGATTTTGTAATTGGCGTAAAAATAAACCAACTATTTAAGAAGTAATTAATTCTGTTTCGTAATTTTTTTTAAGGTAATTCTGAATTTTAATGCCTGAGATCGAAATAGAACCTACTTATGTAGGAAAAAACGAAAATCTGAAATTTATCCTCCCAAAAGAGCTATTTAGTATGAGTGCGGGACCCGCAGAAAAGGTTGATCGTGAGCTTGCTAAAAAGTTTAGTAAGTACCTAAGAGGAACTTTTAAAGGGTTTCAAAATGCACGAAAAACGAAGTATGGAAACGAGAACAATACAAAAACCGCCACAACTCCTGCGTTTTGGGAAGATTTCGAAAAACGAGCGAAATCTATGGCAGTTAACTTCGTAGGCTATACTCCCGTAGACGAGAAATTTGTATTCCATAATTTGAAAGTATACGGTAAGAACGCGATAGTGTTAGGGATGGAAATGAAGTGGGACAAAATTAAAACCGCTCCAAGCGCTCTCTGTGAAATCGAAGTATTTAGAGTGTATAGTGTACTTGGAAATGTAACCCTCGAGCTTACAGAATATTTAAAAACTCAAGGGTACAAAAGCGAAGGGCACCATCCTTTTGGGGGAAAAATGTTATTTGGGCCTCACGCCGTCTCTGCGGGATTAGGAATAATGGGTCAGAACGGATTAATCGTTACGCCAGAATTTGGCCCTCGACAGCGTTGGAGCATCATAACAACTGACGCGGAGATTCCCGAATCCACAAAAAGAGATCTCGTAAGCTTAGAAGAATATTGCGAAAGTTGTGGTGCTTGCGTTAGAGGATGTAAAGGGAACGCAGCATTTGAAGAACCAGTGGTGCATCCAGACTCTCCAAATATCACTCATATCGATCGTTCAAAATGCATTCAAAGCATTTTAGAAAACACCTACTGCTCGTATTGTTTAAAAATCTGCCCACAAGGGAAAGGAAAATTAATCAAAGAAGGGAAGAACTCGTAACCCCTCATTTTTTTGATTCTTCTCGATCTGTTGGTTTTCTTCTTACCATGTAGAGATAAACAACGGATCTTATAAAGACCCAGAATAAAAAAGAAACGATCCATCCGAGAATAGGGTCGATAGAGATAGTTATAAAGATAAACCCAAAGCACACGACATACATTAGGATAATCTAGGGCACATGAGTTTTCCAATTACTTCGAAAAGCGTATTTAAACAAAAAATCTAATAGATACTGTAGAAGAAATAGTCCCAAAGTAATAATTAGCATTATTATTTTCCAAAGATCCTGTCCAATAAATATGTAGTTGATTAACACTAAACCAATTGGGATGGAAAGCGAAAGAAACGCAATACCTATTCTATTTACTAATTGAAGTTTTTGTTTCTTAAATGCGATAAATATAGCAATCATTAAGGAAAAAAAACACATAGAAGAAATACTGTAAATCCAATCAAATAAGCTAATAGACGTTCAACAATCACCGTTATGCATAACTAAGCGAATTGGTTTAATAAAGATTATCGGAAATTTATAATACAATTTATTTGTGCTATAAAGAGATCTTGAATGATTAGTAATATAATGTTTCAGTAATCCATTTCTTGAGGTCAACGAGCGATACTACATTTATTAATAGATTTTTTCGTCTTTAATTTTCGAATTAGTAATAGTAAAATTTATAATCTATAATCAACATCGTGAAAATAAATTATTAATTAGCCAAGGATTGCTGTAAATAACTTAATCAGAAGGTTTGTAAAGGATTCATCTTTTCCATATCGGTTATCGAACAACACATGTCTGTGAACCAAATCATCTAGCAGCAAAGTAGAGATGCGAATTTTATCTGATAATCCCTCTGTTTTTATATTAGCCTTTTCAAATAGACATTCAATGAACACAGTTGGGCCTTCAAATTCTGCGTTCTTGATGTTGTCGAACTCCTCAGCCGATTCTAAATTATTCATAGTTTCTATTTCCAAACCTCTCAAAAACGCCTTATTTTTCCTGTGATGTTCGATGTATTTAAGAATAAGCGGTTTAAATCCCTCTAATGGCTTACTCGAATTTATTTTTACTTCAGTTAGGAGAGCCTTTATATTTTGGGCTTCTTGACTCGCTAATTCTTTGACAAGCGACACTTTCCCTTTTTTAAAATGCCAATAAAGCGTACCAATTGCTACTCCCGCCTTTTCTGCCAAGTGATTGACATTTAAGTTATTGTATCCGTAATCCTCGATCATTTGACGTGCGGTCTGTAAAATCTTTTCTTTCGCTGAGAGAACCATTTTTGATATATACAGAAAAAATGTTATTTCTAATTATTAATAGTTTTTGGGTTATTTAAATATAGAGTATCATTCTAGAGTGACACTCGAAAGATTTAAATACGAATAGTGTTATATTACTATCGAGTATTATTCTAGAGTCAGACTCTAGAAGAAATATTCAAATTAAAAACATTAGAAGAGTTGGAAAAAAGTTTGGTAAGTAAAACTAAAAATGAACTCAAAAATGAAGAATCTATAGATGAGTTCCATGCGCACAAAAAATATTACAAAATATACTTCTCAAGCAACGACATGGATTTCGCGTTCCAATGGTTGTTAGGGTCAGTAGTTCATGGTGGATGCTCCATAGGAGAGTGTTTTTACGCAGCTTCAAGAATGGAGGACGGAGATCCGGAAAGTTGGGAAAGGGAATTAACGGAACTCGCCAAAAGAGTAGAAAAACGGGGAAACGAGATGTTAGATAAGGGGCATCACATAAGCGCTCGAGAGCAATACTTAAGAGCGTACGCTTATTACAGGGCGGTTTTAGGAACCTTAAGGCCAAGTGAACAGCAATTCAAAATCTCATTAAAAAAGGCAATTGAGAGCTTTCAAAAAGCCGCTAAGCTGTTTGATCCGCCAATTGAACCGATTAAGATCCCTTTTGAAGGGAAGCATCTGCCAGGATACTTTGTAAAAGCTTCAAAGGACGACCAAAAGCGCAAAACTTTGATCATGATAGGAGGAGGGGAAACTTTCGCCGAAGATCAATACTATTATATTGCTCCTGCGGCACTTAAGCGAGGGTATAACTTTTTTATCGTAGATCTACCTGGTCAAGGAGGTCTTCCCTACGAGGGATTATACTTTAGGCACGACACGGAAACTCCTATGAAATGCGTTATTGATTACGCGTTATCTCGAAAAGAAGTAGATAACAAGAAGTTGGCAGCATACGGAATAAGCGGAGGAGGGTATTATGTGCCTCGAGCAGCCTCGTTTGATAAGCGCGTTAAAGCTTGCATAGCGAACAGCGTTTTAGTCGATTTATACAAAATATTAAAATCGAGCATACTTAGGCGAGTAGAACAACTCAAGCTAAAAGATCCGTTCATGATACGCATGGTAGATCTTCTCGCTTGGCGTTGGGGAGTAGATCCTGCTAAACCTTACGATCTAATACAAAAAAACAAGGGTTTCAAATTCGATCCGAGCAAAATCGAATGCCCTATGTTAATCCTAATTGGGGAAGATGAATATAATTCTTCTAGCGAGATAAAAACTCAACAGCATTTTTGTTACGAAAATTTGCCCAATCCAAATAAAAAGATGATCAT
>JAHPYY010000059.1 GCA_019058515.1 Promethearchaeota archaeon | reverse complement strand
TTTTTCTTTTTTTTGTATTTTTTTATGTTGATCCTATCGTTCTCTTTGTAATCTACAATTAAATCGAAAATTTAAATGTTTATTTCGTACTAATTTACTAATTTATATTAAGAAGTAAAAAAAAAAAAATATTATTTAGGAACCTTCACAACGACTGTTTTGGAAACATTTTTAAGTATTCTCAACCGTTTTTGAGGATCTCCTGAATTAACAAGGACTCCTAGTATTACATCTAATATTATAAAGGCAGTACTCTTGCTTAAATTGTTAAGTGCGTAATTTATTGGAGTTGATACTTCTAGAGTATTTTCATCAACTGTTTTGATACTAAGTGCCATTTTTCCTAAAGTTTGGCCTTTATTGTAGGATTCCATTAACCAAAAATAGAAGAAACCGAAAAGGAAATCGAATAAAAAGGAAAGAGACGAAGAGAAGAAATCAAAAAGGCTAAAAGGGTTTATCCAAGGAATTAGAAAAGATACTCCTCGACTAAGCGCTAATATTATCAAAACATCAATTACCCAAGCAAAAATTCTATCTGTTCCTGTTGCGTAAGCAAATCTCGTCGGTTGAACTTCGATCCCTGATTGAGAAGAACTCGTAGCTTGAATTTCTGGTGAGTTAATGCCTATTGTTTGTTGAATATAAAATCTTTCTCCACAATTCCCACAAAATGACGCATCATCACTGACTTTATTTCCACATTTTGGACAAAACATCTATTAATATCACATCTGGTTTTATCTCTTTGGCGAAATGTTTCTTAACTCTTTAGATCGAGCTGAAGAATCCATTTCAACAAGTTTTATAATAACTTATTATCAAATTACAATAATAAGATTTCTATAGACCAGATTTCGATTTGGAGTTTATATATAAAATTTGAAATTCTTTGTAACAATTTCTCGAGTTCCGAAGAAATCTGACATATTAATTATCTTATTATAATCCAGAATTTCTGTTAACTCCTTTCTAAAAAATGATTTGAATTCATTAGTGAAATTTTGCAATGATTTTATCAAAATAGGATTTTTTTTATCAGCGATAACAAGGACCGCAAATCCTAATTCTTCGTTATAATTGACGATTATATCAGACGCTTTCGTTTCTAAAACATCGATTTTATCGCTTTTCTCAACGAACTCAGAGAGAATATGGTTCAAACCGATCAAAATATTTCCCCATATTACAGAATCTTTCTCGTTATTCGATTCTTGAACTCTATGAGAATATAGTAAAACACCAGATTTGTGATAAATGTTTATGTAGTAGATTCTACTGGTGGAAAAAAAAAAATAGCGGGGGTTTTTAAGCAGAACTAAAGAGCCGACTCCTATAACCAAGCATAAAATCATCAAGTATAAATTTAGGAAAAACACATTTGATGTAATAAGATATATCACCATTATAATCGAAATTAGGGCTATTGAAATGCTGTACCTAACTATTTGGATTCCCCAAGACCTTTTGTTTATGGAAATATGTAGAGATATTGCTAGGTACGAGAAATATGAAATGAAAAGTAAATGGAATGCAATTAGAATTAATGAAGCAATAGGGTTTAAAACATAAAAGAAAGAAAAAGGGTTATAGGAATGAATCGTAATTGAGTCTTCAATTAGTAATGTTCCAATTAGCATTCCTAGGAAAACTATGCTTACCAAATAGAAAATTACATATTTAATTTTATGAACTTCTAGTAAGAAATAACTGATAGAACCAGCGAAGAAAAACACACCGTTAACAATAAGCGAAGTTTTGAACAAAATTAAGTTAGATTCCAGAGAAAAAAGATAAAATGCTGAAAATGAGTAAGTAATAGGAAATACAACTCCTCCATTTATTATTATTAAAATGTATAAATAAGCGTTCATTTCTATACCAAATAATTCCTTATGGAAAAGAAGGTTATAGATTACATATACACATGCACTAACACAGAATACAGTTAAAATAATGATTGGAACAGTAAAAAAAATGTTCATATATTATTCTTTCCGGTTAAAAGTGGTTAGATTTTGAGATTTCTCGTGTATATAGAAAACTAATTGATTTTTAAGCTTTTGCTTTTGGAAATGTCTTCTTTCTATTAGCTAATTAGTATAGATTTAGTATAACTATTATTTTTTAAGATAAGGAGAAAAACACTCAAGAATGATAGATTTTGTATTCTTGAATTTTGAAATATCTATGAGCTGATTAGACTTGTTAATCTTATTTAGTTCTTCTTGATTTTTTTGACGGAACTTTTGTATGAATTCAGCAACGATCTTATTAATAACAGTACTTCTTCTATTAGTAATTAGAAGTAAAGCATATCCATACTCATTGTCATACTCAAACACGATGTCTCTATTTTTCATTTTAATTAAGTTCAATTGCTCTTTTTTATCTGCAAAGTTTGCTAAAATATGAGAAATTCCAATGAGTATCGAACCTTTGAGTAAAGAATCATCAATCTCTTTTTCTTGTTCGAAATCGTAGGAATAAAGTAAGATCCCAGATCGGTGAAATATTACAAGGTTTTCAATGTGAGTCCTAATTACAATAAAAAATCCTGGTTCTTTTACGATGATTTGAAGAATTAAAAAAGCAGTGGTTAAAAACAAGATCAAATGGATATATTTAATAATCTGGATTTGAGAAATAAAGTATAATAAAATAGAGGCTATAGTCGCTGAATTAAGAACGATAAATACGAGGAATTTGGCTAGTAAACCTCTGCTTAACATTCTCTTATAATTAACTAAAAACATAAGCCATAGAAGTGCGACGATAACTAGATCCAATACAAATATGAAAAATAAAAGTAAAATATTCTGAAAGTAAAAATATCTAAAATCGCCTAATTCTACAATCCTAAAAGAATTACCTGGAAGGATTAGACTGAAGATAATTCCAAGTAAAAACGCATAAAACACTAAAGGAATATATCTAAAAAAGTGATCTATCATCATATATAATTGCAAAGAACTTATAACACTAAGTAAAGTTACTTTTAATACTATAGTTACTTCCCAAAAAATCAATGCAAGGGTTTGGTCGACGATTTTCAAGCTGGAAAACACTAAAAGATTGAAATAAAATATGCTAAAAATAAGGAAAATCGCCAAATTTATAAACTTGTTTGTAAATGTTATGTTTTTATTGGTGTGGATTGAAAAATAATACAATCCATAGGTACTCAAAATGAATGATATAATAACTAATGTAATGTCGAAAATAATCATATTAAGAATGAGTTAGATTATCAAGTCCTCATTTAACAAATAAAGACATAATTCTTTATAAATTATTTTGATAGGTATTAACTTAATTTCTCTTTAATCCTTCCTTTAATCCACCCTAACTTGACATTTTTTACGTAATCAAATTCTGAGATGTAAGGTTTTATATCTAATACTGGCGTATTATCAAGCACATCAATGTTTTCAATTGATATGCAATTGTCTTCTAATTTAATGAGCTTAAATATCGAAATTCCAATGGGATTTGGTCTAAATGGAGTACGAATAGAAAAAATCCCTCTTTTTTCGTCCTCTAAAAATGGCTTGGATTGTAGGGGAATTGGCAATTTCACCAGATCAAAATAATACAAGCAGTATATATGTGAAAATCCATCTAAATCCTTTAATGCAGGTTTGTACTTTGGAAAAATCTCGATATATCCCCTACTTTTAGACATCGAGAACTGTATGGGAATACCCTTTATCTCTTTGAACGGAGAGTGGATTTTTCCAATTGGAATGAGTGAAATTTTGTCGGGAAACTTTCTCAATCTTGGATCTTTTAATTCCCTTTTAGATATTTCCATATGTTTTATTAATCAATGCTCTAATATATAAAATGTCAAAGAAATTTACATTTTTAAGATATTTTTAATGAGCACTCTGAAGATATCACCAAAACTAAAAAGACTATTTGATAAAGTATTAGAAGAGTATTCTAATGAGTCTAATCTCATTGAAAATAAAAGAAAACTTCGTTCAATATTGAATCGGTCGCTTTCACTAAGAAAAGAAGTTATTACTAAATTAGCTTTTAAAAAAAACCATGATTTTCTTGGATTAGATTATCAATCTGAGTCAAATTGCGCTGATAGAAGGGAGATGGGAAGATATTACACTCCTTTAAAAATTGTTCAATACATCTTAAACCAAATTGGGTATTCAATATATAGTGAAGTAGAAAACAAAAAAATTATCGATCTAAGTTGTGGATCAGGAAGTTTCTTAATTCAAGCAGTTAAAAATTTGACAATTAGGCTACTTTTTGAGTTGAAAGTAGAAAATATTAACGAAGTAGATTCAAATCAAGCTTTATTTATTATAAAAAAGGTTAGAAATAACATCTTCGGCATAGATAAAGACCCTTTTGCTTGTATTTTATGTCAAATTAACATGATCTTAGTTCTATTCCCATTATTTACAAAAATTCATGAGGAGGATGAATTAGGGAATTTCCTATTATTTAACATAAAAAATGTTGATGCAATCGAATATTATTCATCTTATTTTCCCTCTATTAATGAGAAAGATAAATATGATTATGTTGTAGGAAATCCACCTTATGTTTTTATAAGGGATATTTCAGTTAAAGAAAAGAATTTAATTGACCAAACCCCTCTTAAAACGAAAAGAGGACAATATGATCTCTATCAAATTTTCATAGAAATAGGATTGGATCACCTAAAAGAACATGGATATTTGGGATATATTATACCGGATTCTCTCTTGGCTCTATCGTATAGAGAGGACATAAGAAGATTTATTTATAATACAACAGAGATAAAACAAATATACTTAACAGGTCCAGAATTCCACGATGCTGTAGTATCGAATGTCATCCTTATCCTTAAAAAAAACACCAATGTTTCTCTTAGAGAAAATAACATCATCAATATGATTTCATCGACTAACAAGAAGAGAATACCACAATCTATTATTAAGAAATGGAATTATATGTTTCTACTAAATTTTTCCGAAATTGACTCTCAAATAATTACATACCTCAACAAGAAATTCCTTAAATTAAAAGAATTAGACGATAAACTTAATATTAAAGTAGATCTAGGGAGGGGAGTGGAATTGAGTAAAGAAGGCGAGATCTTTTATTGTAAAAAATGTGATCGCTTCTATCCAATTCCTAAAAATAGGTTAAATTGTATTAAGTGTAATGTAAGTTTTAACAAAAATAATTTTGAAAAAATAATAGTAGATCTTATTCCAAAGGGGGAAGAATCGAACTATGCCCCGTTTGTATATTTAATTGAAAGATATCGGGTGAAAATGTTAAAGTATATCAATATACATAAAAAAGGGATTAATTACAAACAACCAGAACTTTACGAAGATCGAATTATAATAAGGCAAATCGGTGAAAAGAACTTAATTTGTGCTACATATAAAAAAGAATACGCCCTCACCTCCCAATCTCTCTATAATTTAAAGATAGACCGAGATAGTAATTCTGAATTTAACCATTATTATCTATTGGGCTTGATAAACTCAAAACTTCTCTCCTTTTATTTTATGAAGTCTTTTGGTTCCTATAAAAAGCTCTTCCCTAGAATTTTAATTGAAAAAATTAAAGAACTTCCGCTTAAACTTCCAATATCCACTAAAGAAAAGGAATTAGCTATTGAAATTCAAAATGGAGTTAAAAAGCTATTAAAATCTGAACAGAATGCTATTCTAGAAA
Source organism: Promethearchaeota archaeon (assembly GCA_019058515.1). The sequence continues at coordinate 12,407 of JAHPYY010000059.1, read as the reverse complement.
GAAATCAAATACAAGACCTAATCGACAATTTAGTATATCAACTCTATAAAATTAATGTATCTTTCAGAAATCACATTAACCAGTATTATCAGAATTGAATACCAAGCTAAAACAAACTATTTATCATATAATATCTAGTACATATTGTTGGAGAGTAAAATGAAGAGGATCGCAAACTTAAACCGAAAAACAACCGAAACAGATATATTTATTGAATTAAACCTTGATGGAACAGGCAAATATTCTATAAATACTGGCATTAAACTTTTCGATCATATGCTTTCACTATTAGCCAAACACTCTGGTATTGATTTGGTGATTAATGGTACTGGCGATTTAATGCATCATCTTATTGAAGATGTCGCAATAACTTTAGGGGAAAGCTTTTTAACCGCATTAGGGGATAAAGTTGGTATTACTCGGTACGGATTCAGCTATATTCCTATGGATGATTCTTTAGCTCGATGTGTTGTTGATTTTAGTGGGAGAAAGGCAGTAAATTTGAATTTGAATTTAAGTGAATGCGAAATTGAAAATGTCGCAATTGATGATTTAATTCACTTTTTTGACTCCTTCGCAGAGAATTCAAAAATAAATTTGCATATGGAGGTTTTATACGGCAAAGATCAACACCATAAATTAGAAGCTTGTTTTAAAGCGTTAGCTGTTGCAATCAAACAAGCTATTTCTATCTCATCAAAAGAAATCCCTTCTACCAAAGGAAAGTTATGATGAATCACTTTATTTCTTAAATTTTAAAATATGACTTCTAATGAATTAAAATTATTGTTTGTTCCATCTGAATATTGGAATAACTCGAACGCTCAATTTTCTATTATAGAAAAAAAAGAAGGATTGCCTACTCGCACTGATTTTTTTTTACTCTGGTTAGGAAGTGAATCTGATGAAATTGAGTTAAAATTTTCTATCGAAAGAACATTTCCAAATATTCCCGTTAAGAACCTTCTCTCAGTCCGGATGAATATTGCTGTACCTCAAAATGAAAATAGTGCATTATTTAGCATCAAGCTGGTGTATGCGAAAATAGTTCCTATTAAACCTATGCTAGGAATATTATTTAATCAAGAGATTAAAGATTTATCTCGTTCTACTCTACAGCCTAATTATTTATCAAATTCTGTTAGAATTTACTCCTATTTGACAAAATTAGCTTATGAATTACTAAATCGCGGGAGTTTTATACCCACCTTAGAATTTTTAGATACTACATCATATATCGGATACTGGAATTATATCCTTAACGTGGAATACGATCAAGAAAGATTTACATCAATATTAGAAAAATCTGATTGGAGCTCTCACAATCTTCCAATCAATTTTATCAAAAACCATAATTCCAAAACCAATTTGTCTGAATATTTATGTGATATGTTGTGGCATCCCTCGTATCTTTTTTCCAAATATGTTAATTCAATTGTAGATCTTGTAGTGAAAAAAACTTTTAGGAATTTAAAAAGGGAATATTTGTATAATTATTATAACATTCAAGGAGACCTTTCTGCCGAATTTTCTTGGGACCTAAGATTTCTCTTATCTTTAATGGAGACAAACTACTTATTCAAACTAAGCAGATATCACGAAATAGTATTACCTACTCTTATAGATAATTGGACAAAAAGGTCCTTTTCATTAATAAATCAACTTGGAATTGCCTTGATATTTAAATTAAACACGCCGACCAAACTAAACGATAATCGCTGGCCCCTTGAACTAGAACTTAAAAAGTCGGGGCAAAAAGTACCAGTGGGAATTTCTTCTGCTTGGAATAATCTTAATAACAATGAACTCGAATTGGTCCTCAGAGCTCTCCTCACTGCAAGCAACATTTTTTCTCCTCTATCGAAGGTACTTGAGAATACTACGCCTAATAACATTGAATTAGATTCAAATGAAGTTATAGAGTTCCTCAAATATCCTAAAGACTTGCTTATGAAAAGCGGATTCACCGTTCTTTTACCGAGTGAATTTGCTATTGGAGGAAAACAACGCTTAATAGCAAAACTAGTTCTTTCTTCTAAAAATGGGAAAAAAAAGGAATCTACAAAAACTTCTTCTATGCCTTCGATGTTTGATTATTCGTCAATTATCAAATATAATTGGAATGCATATATAGAAGATAATTTGCTCTCTCAAGATGAATTTCGCCAAGTATTAAATTCTCAAAATCCGCTTGTGAAATTGGGAGATCAATGGCTGCTTGTTGACCAAGCAGATCTTCAAAATCTTCAAATCTTACTTGAAAATGAAAATTTAGAAGGACAAAAAAACTATTTTGAAGCTCTACAACTGGGTTTAGCGGGAGTAATTGAGGACGATAACAACGAATCTCAGTACGAGGTGGTAATTGAAGGAGATGTTAAAGAATTAATTGAACAAATCCGAAGCTTAAATACCCTCGATATTGTCCCTATATCGAAATTGTTCAATGGTACTTTAAGACACTATCAACAGACGGCATTAAACTGGATGGTTTCCCTTACTATTAAGAACTTTGGTCTCTGTTTAGCCGATGATATGGGATTAGGAAAAACTATTGAAGTTATAGCTTTTTTATCACATTTAAAAGAGAACTATCCTGAAGTAAATGGGTCCTATTTAATCATCTGTCCGACTTCTATCATTTTCAATTGGGAGCGGGAAATAAAGAAATTTGCCCCTACATTTGATGTCTACATTCATCATGGTAAAAATCGAATAAAAAATTTAAAAGGATTTTCAAAATTAATAGAAAATCATAAAGCAATTATCACTTCGTATGGAACTCTTAGAAATGACATCGATTTCCTTCAATCATTTGTGTTCAATGGAATTATCGTAGATGAGAGTCAAAATATAAAAAACTATGCTACTCAACAAACTCAAGCAGTTTATAAACTTCAAGGAAATTTCCGAATTTGCTTGAGTGGAACACCAATTGAAAATAGACTTTTAGAACTATGGACTTTATTCGAGTTTTTAAATCCAGGATTACTTGGTGAACGATCGCGTTTTATTAACCAATTTGTTGTTCCGATTGAGCGATTTCAAGACATTGACATTGCAAACAAGCTTAGAAGCATTATATCTCCTTTTATTCTCAGGCGAGAAAAGACTGATACTTCAATAATTCAGGATTTACCCCCTAAAAACGAGATGAAAATTTATGTAGAATTATCAAAACAGCAGAAGAGACTTTATGAACAGCTCATAGATGAGACTGTTAACTCCATGAAATTAATCAGTTCAAAAGAGAAAAAAAGCGGTGGTTTTATATTACAACTTATTACTAAAGTTAAGCAAATATGCAATCACCCTTTACATTATCTTAAAGTGGATGTTTCTATAGATTCTGAGGAGGAACTAGAAAAAATCATAAGATCTTCTCCCAAGGTTGAGCGATTAGTTGAAATGGTAGACGAAGTTATATTAAATGACGGTAAAGCATTAATATTCACTCAATACAAAAAGATGGGAGATATCTTAATTAAGATACTTACAAAGAAGTTTCCATACAGCATATTGTTCTTCCATGGTGGAACACCGGAGGCGAAAAGAAGTATACTAGTGGATGAATTCCAATCGGAATCTAGTAAAATGTCCCCAATTATGGTTCTATCGTTGAAAGCAGGAGGAACAGGTCTTAATTTAACCAAAGCCACGACCGTTTTTCATTTTGACCGCTGGTGGAATCCTGCTGTGGAAAATCAAGCAACAGATAGAGCCTATCGAATTGGTCAGAAGAATGTAGTGAACGTATACAAGTTTGTTACATTGAATACGATTGAAGAAAAGATTGACCAATTACTTGAGGAAAAACAAGAATTATCTAAAAAAATACTAGCTTCTAAGGGTGAAACATGGATTTCTGAGATGTTTTACGAAAATTTGGAGGAATTCTTAAATATTAAATAATTAGCAGAAGGAAAATAGAAATGGATAATAAAAGAAGAGATTTTCAAAAAAATAAAGGTAAGCGAAGTAAAACTCCGTACGAACGGCGTAAAACTCACGAAGAAGTTCAAAAAATAAAAGAAGAACTAATCTCCTACGCCAAAACTCCGTGGGGCCGAGAATGGATTAAATCTGTTCTGAAAACTGGACGACCGTTTAGAATGCAAAGAGGAATAGACTACGCAAACGACCAGGAGCGCATTGATAATGTTTTAGTTAAAAAGGGAGAGATTTTTGCCACGGTTCAAGGAACCGCTCCTACACCGTATAGAGTACGGGTTAATTTCGAACTATTTTCTCGGGAAGATTGGAAAGCTACTATCGGATTTCTGAGGACAAAACTAAGATTTATAGCACTTTTATTAGATGGTTTGCTTCCCCCTGAGTTAATTCACGAATTCAAGTGTAAAAACGTATCGCTTTTCCCCAATTTTAAAACAGAAATTAATGCAGAATGCTCTTGCCCCGATCACGCTGTTCCTTGTAAGCATATCGCAGCATTAATTCTATATCTATCCAAAGTTATAGATTCTAATCCATATATTTTACTAGAAATAAGAGGGAAATCAAAAGGTGAATTATTAAACGATATTAGAGCCCAACATAGTCCTGATGTAGAAAGTTCTAGTACAATAGGTAAGAAACAAGACAAACCAAATCAAACCATCGAATTCGAATTCAATTTACCAAGTATTAAAATTAAAGATTCTATGGGTACATCGCCTAAAGATAAACCTATGGAGCTTGGATTTAAGTTTAGAAAACCTAAATCTCATATAGAAGTTTTAGAAAACCTGGGATTACCAAATAATTTAGAAAATCCAAAAGCATTTAGTGTTATTATTGATAGAGTCTATCGGACCACAATGTCTTCTGTTTACAAGAAATCTCAAAAATTTGATTAATTATTTAACTGTTTCTTTTTTGCTTTATAATTTTTCAAATTTTCTACCATTTTTCTGCAAGAGAATTCGCCCCTACATCTCTAAAGAGAAGTATTGATCGGTATAATAGCTTAGAAATATTATCCTCGTAAAAAGAAGATTCCATTTCAATCTTATTAGTTTAAAACTATGTAACAAAATTTAATCCTTAAAATATTCAGATATTACTGGTTTTTAACATATTTATTAAGGTTTTATAAAGGTATTTGAATTATTTACAGTATATTTAATTTAAGAAAGGAAACAAGAGAAGAAACCGTTCAATATGGAGAATATTCTGAAAACTTTGCTAAAAAATTACATGGACGATGTGGAAGGCGTTGTCGCTATCTCTATTTGCGATAGAGACGGGCTCATCATGGCTTCAATAACTAAGGAAGGATTAGAGGAAGATACAGACACCGTAATTGGAGCGATTTCTGCCTCTCTCGAAAACTATATCGCTAGAGTTAAAAATGAATTCGGTACAGAAAGTAGCTTCTTTAACATAACAATCGCTGGAGACAGAAAATTTGCCCATTGTTCTAAAGGTACCAATAACATATTAACCACGGTAGCTGAACTCAGTGCTTCAGACATCAAAATAAAAGTTTATTCTGAACATGTAGCTGGAAAAGTAGATTTAATGCTCAATTCAGGAATGAACACCAATATTTCGCTAAAAATCCCATCAATAGTAAGAGCTCTATCTGATATTCGCGATGGTAGAATCCCCGAAGGCACATTTTCGACTAAACTAATTCTCATCGGAGATCATGCTGTAGGAAAAACCTCATTAATTCGAAGATTCGTTCAGAATAAGTTCGAAGAAGATTACATTTCCACCATCGGCGTCGAAATATTGAAAAAGGATGTTAATTTAACTGAAAAAACTCACATCTCTTTTCTTTTGTGGGATATTGGAGGTCAAACCACACAGATGGCCCCTTATCGTAAACGCTTTTATACAGGGGCAAATTCTGCGTTATTGGTTATTGATAGAACCAAAAGCAATGTGGAAAAAAGTATAGAATTTTGGGCTAAGGATTTAAAAGAAGTTGTCTTCGACGATATTCCAATTGTGTTGGTTGGAAACAAATCAGATTTATCAGAGAGTATAGTAGTGACTGAAGAGAGAATCAAAGAAATTGCTAAAAAATACGGTTTTTATTATATTGTAACCTCTGCTAAGACTGGACTACAAGTTGACGATGCGTTTTATTTGGTTGCCTATTCAATATTGAAGTCCTACTGAATTGAAGAATCATCTCTTTTTAAACACTTTTCTTGTTCGTTTTACAACCTAGTATATTAAGATTTAATCAATTAAAAACGGAGGTATATAAATATAGTACTTAAAGTACAATTCAACGAAATTTTCGCAACCTGAAATACTCAAGGATATCTTATGGGATTTTCTATAAAAGAAATCACTTACAAAAGCAAATATCTCTTATATTTAGCGCAACAAGAACTTTCTGGACCGTGGTTTAGCTTTCAAATAACAGGTAAAAACTTCAAACCAATACCAGTGGTCTTAAAAAATATTGAACCAACCCCAATCTATAAGTTAATAAACAGTAGAAAGGGAGTAGCAATCGATAGAATAACCTTAGATTTCGATATTAATGAGTATCTTAAAAAATTAGTCCAAGAAAACAAGATATCTATGGAAGTCGAAGAAAAAAACTCTAGAATACGATTGTACATTGATGTCTTTCTCAAACCAAGAGTACCTTACATGAATACATTTTTCACATTGAAAAACAATTCTGACTACGATTTGATTGATTTTTCGATGTACTTCGTGTTTGACTTTGATATAAACGGTCTTGAAGGATTTGATAATGATATCGGGGGATACGATTTTGAGAACGATATAATCTATCAATACGACAATTCTGGGGTATACGCGGCGTTTTCACCCCTCTCAAAACCGACATATTATCAAGTGTGTGAAACTAAAGATTTGGTAATTAACTACAAAAACTTGTTTTTAAAGAATGTGATACAAGAAACCCCAGGAGAGATTGCGAGTGCTTTGCAAATAGAGTTTAAAACCCTTTCTCCAGACCATTCGTTTCAAACAGCTCTTGTGGTGTCGGGAGGTCTTAATTACGAAGAGATGAGGCAAAATATAATTGATGGAAAAAAAAATGCTATGAAATTTTTAAACCAAGTCAATAGATCAGTCAGATCAGAACAGAGAAATACTCAAGAGAAAGCATTTATAAAATTGAACGAGAGAGAGGGAAAAGGTTGCAGCTAATAAAATCCAAAATGATGATTCAAATAACGAAAAGGTAAATGAATTATTTGAGGAATGCCGCGCGATGGATTGGATACTCTTGTTTTAAGACCTTAATGTGGCTATTATCTTTTTATCGTCCAATAAAAAATCTAATGCATCTATGATGTCATGAAATATCAAGTCGCTTTTTGAAAGAGTCTTAGTGGTCGCTCCTTCTTTACCTACGATTCCTATTCCTAATATAGCGCTTTTTAACATCAACTCATCGTTATTTCCATTTCCAATTGCTACGGTATGTTCTTTACCAAGTTTTACTAATTCATCTTCTTTTTGTTTAGCTTCAGATTGATACTCAGATTGGATTTTAGCGTATTTAACAGTTAGTTCCTTAGCTACTTGACTTAAATTACCTCGAGTATCAGCAGAAATAATGTAAACATCGAATTCTTCGTTTAGCTTAATTATCTTTTGTTTAACTAATTTGCTAATTCTTCCATTATTTTGTATTGTTCCGTTCATATCCAAAAGTATATTTTTAATTTCAAGAACACCGTAATTAGGAATATCTACGAGTTTCATATTATTAAAAATGAATTTTACGCATCTAATATTTATTGATTTAGCGAGAATTTTGTAAAATCAGGTTATTTTCAATTTAATATTAATAACCCTATTAGTAAAACACTTAATGTTGAGGTTAATAAAGGCCACAGGTGATTAAAAATAGCCAAATGTCATATTTGTGGAGATGAAGCAAGGGGAAGTTGTGCGCGGTGCGGGAAACCGATGTGTGTTGGATATAGGATTATACAAATTGTTTCTTTTTCATATTCTTTTTAATTGATGAAAATGTCCAATAACGCGGAGTTTACCGTTAAATTTATTTAAATCAAGTAGTAAACCTTTTAACCCATTCCCGTTATGATAAAGTGGTTTATCTGCTCTAAGTTTAACAACACCGGAACTACCAGGAGTAATTTCTTCCCCATCTTCGATCTTTATGGGTGAAACTTTGGTTTCTACCATAGCATAATATTGAATTCCTTCTCTAGAATCAATTTTCCCGCTTTTTGGCTTAAAAAACTTATTTATATGCAATCTACACTTAAAATTCTTTTCTCCAATAAATGTCCCCTTATTGACTAATAAATTATCTCTAGTAATATCCGAAGATGAAATATTCCCTTTTAATGCCAACCCTACGCGTTCCCCGGGAAAAGCTTCTTTAAAGTCTCTGTCATGCTTTTGAATACTTCGAATTATTACATTTTTACCCGCTCCAGAACTACCGGTCAATTCCACCATTTGACTCGCTGATAAATGTCCTTCTTTAATGATTCCTAATATTACAGTCCCAATTCCCTTAATAGGAAATGCGTGATCAATGATAACTTTAGTTATATTTGATTCTATTGATTGTTTATTATAGTCATCGTCTCCTAATTTAACAATTTTCTGCCGTAGAGTTTCGTAGTCGCTTTTATTTCGAATTTCTATGATCTCGGTTTGGTTTAAACTTGTAGTATTGATTATAGCTTTTAACTTATATCGATAAGCTTCCAACTTCCATTCTGTTTTAGAATCAATGCCTTTTAAGGCAATTAGGCACTTCGAATTGAAAATTCGACGGCTAATATCCATTCCCACTAAAATTTCCCCAATAACCGCGTTTAAATCGTCTCTGAGATTTAGCACTAATATGTGAATGTTGGTCATGTATAGAGTTTGCGCGAACGCTTTAATTTTCTCGGGATAATCAACAGGAGTTATTGCACAAAATACGCCTAACTCAGGATCTAATCTATTATAAAAATATAAATCTGAAGATGTTCCTGGTGACCCTATTGCTTGGCCTACCAAGCTACGATCTTCTAGATGCTCTCCAAAAATTCCTACGAGATAGTTCTTCTCCATAATCCTACAAGCTTGTAAAACGATTCATAGAACAAAAACTTTTCTTTCGTAAACCTTTTAAGGAAACACAGCAAGTAAGAAAATAAGGTTTTAAATCTTTTGATAATTTCTCACAAAATTTTTTAAATTGAACTAAATCATGAGCTCATCAGCATTAGTTAATCAAATTGTATTACTGATATTAGACGATGTACGCTCTTCCCACTTATTTGGTTTAATCAACGATGGAACGCTGCCAAATATGGAAGCTTTAATGGAAAATGGGATTTCGTGTCGTAACTGTATTACATCTTATCCTGCCATTACTTTTCCATGTTATCCTAACATTATTACGGGAGCATATTCCGGATATTATCCTATTGAAGGGAGTGGAATTCCCGCTTATCATTGGGTAAATAGACAAGAGGATATCTCCGTGAAACAAAGGTACCCATTTATTAGAAATTATTCCTACGCAAGCCATATTAGAAAAATTGACAAGGATTTAGGTTCTAATGTTCAAACCATTTTCGAACAAGTTCCCGATGGAAACCTGCTGAGCGTGTTTAATTTCATATCAAGGGGTTCTAAATTCAATCCACTAACCGATTTCAGCCCTGAATACCTCTTTAAAAGTCTAGTGGAAGTTTACAAAAATCCAAAATCGACTTTTGACACTAAGGAAGTTCCTGTTATTTCGGTAGTGTACCTTCCTAAAACGGATAGTTTAATGCACGACCAAGGTTTTGACAGTGAAGATTATATAAACGAAATCCTAAAATGTGACAATTTACTTGGTGGATTGGTGAATTCTCTTAAAGAAATGAACTATTTCGAATCTACTGCTATATGTATTATCTCAGATCATGGAAATTACAAAGCACAACAAACCTACGATCTTGAACCATACTTTAACAATCTAGGCTTTACTCAATACGATCCAAAAAAGAAGAAAGGAGATTTTGATGTAGCTTTTGGCAGTGTGGGTACTTTTAACTTTCGTGGTAGTTCTTGGTTTGAGCACCCTACGATTGAGCAAATGCGTAATTTTCGTTTGGACAATAACAAAAAAATTAACTTATTTAAAGTTCTGTGGGGAATCCCGGGTGTCAAACTTATGTACTATAGAGACGATTCTAACACACCAAATCAAGGAAAAATCCATTTAGAAGGATTCGACGCTAATTCTGGAGAAAAATTAAAAGCAACTATTGAATATCAAGGTCATGGTAAAGATCAAACTACTAAATACACTTACGAGAACTCCGATCTATTCGGATATGACAAAAATCCAAGTTCCGCATCGATATTAAATGGAAAATTCCATAAGATCGACGAGTGGTTAGAAAACACTTATGAAGGAGATTTTCCAGTGTTTGTCGACCTACTACCAAGGTACTTTAAAAATTCACGCTCTTGCGATATATTAATTTCTACTTTAGGAGAATATTGCTTCAACTATGAACATGGGCGAACAGCCAACGATCATCTATATTCTCACGATGTTGCTTTAAAGAAATCAATGACCGTGCCATTTATAATCGGAGGTTCTCAAAATATCCCCAGAAAAGAGGTTAAGTACTGTAAAACTACCGATATGGTTCCAACTTTATTAAGGTTATTAAATATTACACCGCACTCAAGTGTGGTCGGATCTTCTCTAATATAATTACATTGAAATACTTATTAACTCTTGACTAAGACAATAACTAACTCAAATGCGTTTTTATACTTCTTGAGTTATGATTTATAATGTTGTCAAAATTAAAATAAAATAAATTTACTAGTTTAGCATATTTACTTAAATTTAGAGGTCAATCTTAGCATTAAAGAATGCATATTTTTTTTCTCTTGAGTATCTAATTATTTATTTTTTTATCTTTATTTACCCGTGGTCGGAAACCCGACGAAATTTCTTACTTAACCTATCACCCCCCGTGATTTTTTTAGCGTTACTAAAAATGTTTGCAGTAAGTGATTCTGATTTTGATTTAATGTCAGCGTTTGCGTCTTATTATCTCTAATAATGTGAAGAGTAAGCCATTTTTTATTCGCTTTCCACGAGTTGTAAAGGAGCATGCGCGCCGTTAAATCCAAATAGCGCACACCATCGTGGTTTGACCGCCATCGCGCGTTAATGCGATTTAAGTCGGAAAACCCCGTTTCGATCATCCATCGTCGACGATAAAACAGCGAAACGCGGGACGCCCACGAGCTCGTTTTTCCTTTAGGTTTCTCGGTAGTCATAACGGTAAAGACCCTATGTTGGGCGTCTTTTAAGGTTATTTTCCCGTTTCTGTAGTCCCGTTTAACGCCTTGAAGCGAGAACCCCCGTTTGGCTTTTATTATCAGGTAAACATGCGCGAAAAAGCGGCATTTTGCTTCGGTTGCAGAAGAAAACGTGTATCTCCTCACCCGACCCGCCGTTCCCTCAATGTATTCGGAAACAAACCGCTTTACTTTTTTGTACTGTTTAGCGGGGATCAAGACATTCCCTCCCATACCTTTAATTTCGTCTAAAAGTTCTGCTCTATAAAATTCCCGATCCATTAACACGTATTTCAGCTCAAATCCCAGATCAAGCAGATGATCAAGAAATTTGAGGATAATGGGAATCTTAGATTGACCCGTTGCCACCTGTTCTAACCCTGCGTAAAGATGAGTCTCGCGAGAAAGTAGCGAAAACGCGAGGTAATGGCGCATCTTTTTCGTACCTTTCTGCCGATTAGTTCCTTTTATCATCTTATCCTCTCGCTTACCGTAGTATGGGTGTTCTGTGAAATCAATGAGCACATTAACCTTCCTAGATATCAAGCTTGAATCTAACGCCGTTGTTAATTGGCTATCAAGGCATTTACGCAACACATTGCGCGCCCTCTGATATCCTATCTTTCTTAAATACTTGTTAACCTCAGTTTGATGGGGTATTGCTCGTCGTTTTCGCCCATCTGCGAATATTTTTCGCCGACCCTTCCTAGAGCTTAAAATGTAGTCGTTGAGCATCTCACTTGTGTCGTGAATAGACCTACCTAATACTTCAGATAAGAAGAACACCTTAAGGAAGTCTGAGTCCTTGTAAATATAGTTTCTCGGCTTTCTACGCTTCCATATACGAGATGTGACTTCCTCGCAAAACTTTTTAAAAAATGCAAGAATATTATCATTTGAAAGAAGTGATTTAATTCCTAATCTCAGAACTGAGCTTGGAAATTGTTTATTTACTCGCATAAATAAATATAATCACTTCTTTCATATAAGCTTTAAGGTAGATTTCCATTGGAAATAGATCTTGAAATATAATTGTTAAACTACAGAAATTAAAATCAAATTCAAACGAAAAAAGATTCAGCTCAAGGGATTTCACTCATCAAAATCCTTTGATACTGTTT
>JAHPYY010000058.1 GCA_019058515.1 Promethearchaeota archaeon | reverse complement strand
GCCCTACCTATGTCATGTAGTAACCCTCCAATTTCCACTAAATCCAAATCAATATCTGCTTTGGTTATTTTAGAAGCTATTTCGAGGGCTTTCTCAGCTACTTTAACGGAATGGCGCCGCACAGGATAACTTACCTCAAGGTCTTTTAACAATTCTAAAGCTTGTTTCTTAGTAGGTAACTTTTCCTTTTTGTTCATTTTTTGTTGTATGTTAAAAAAAAGGGGTTTTTTTAGCTTTTTGATTATATAGTTAATCTTGTAAGTATGGTTGTCATCATATCGAATAATAATTCTATTAATTAAACTAATTCTTAGTTAAAACTCCGCTGGAGGGCCGCTAGCAACGCCACCAAGTGCACCACCTAAGAGGGATCCTGCAAAAGCTCCTAAAATTCCTCCAATCGTGACTATTAGCTGATTTCCTTGAAACAACGCCATTAAATCTTCTCCAGAAAAGATGTTGAATAGAATCCAAAGCAGAATATCAATAATTATAACAAGAAAGCTTGAAATTACTCCCCCCCTTAAGCCTTTTGAGATTGTCCCACTTACAAATCCTACCAGCAAGCAAGCAAGAAGTGCTGGCACAAAAAGAAGAGTAATATCAAATAATCCTGATCTGAAGTATCCAATAATATCGAACTCGAAATTAGCTCCAACAAAAGTTTTTAACATCTTAAAGATATTTGATGGAAAAAAACTAATTGCGAAGGCAAATGTAGACCACATATCAAAAAGTGAAACACTAATAAAGCTTAATAAAATTCCAACAATAAAACCTATTATTAATCGAGCCATACCCTTAATTTAATAATGATTATTGAGTAAATATGTTAGTAATTATTAATACTTAAATTCTTAATAATATTAGCTCTTCGTTTATTACAGCCAGAGAGATTCATTAATAAAATATTAAAATTATGAAATATTAATTCAAAGTATCTATTCTTTTCAATTGATATTAGGTAAACATTTTGGCTAAAAGGAAAAAGAAAACAGTGGAGTCTAAAGAAACCGAAGATAAAAAGGAAGTAGAAGACTTACTTATAGACTTTGAGGAGGATTTCGAAGATGATCTCGATATCGAAGAAGAATTAGAACTTATTGACACAGAATCCATTGAGGATGTCGAAGTATCGGAAGAAATAGTAGATAAAGACGAAGAAAGGAAACAATTATTTCTAAGTTGCGGAATTCATATTGGAACTAAACTGTTATCTGGAGATGCGAGAAGGTTTATATATAGGCAGACGAATTACGGTTTGTATGTTATCGATCTCACAAAAACTGACGAACGCTTATCAATCGCAGCAAAGTTCCTTAGTAAATTTATAGAAGAAGGGAGCGACAAAGTTATCGTAAGTTCAGTAAGGCGATATGGAAAAGAACCTGTCAAAAAGTTTTGCGAAGTATTAGGATGTAGAGCAATTACGACGCGGTTTATACCTGGTTCCCTTACTAACCCAATTATTGACACATATATTAAAGACGCTTCCGTAGTGGTTATAGTTGATCCCCACGCAGACAAGGTGATATTACGCGAAGCTCAACTCGCACGGGTACCTGTTGTTGCGCTCTTTGATACTGATGATGTTCTTAAAGGCATTGATTTAGCTATCCCTGCCAATAATCGTGGTAAGAAAGCCTTAGGACTAGCTTTTTGGCTCTTAGCTCGAGAAATCTTGCTCGAATTAGGAAAAATCTCAAGTGAAGACGAATTTAGCTACACTTTGGACGAGTTTACCTCGAAAATAGTTCCCGTCTATCAACAAGAACGATAATAATTTTTAAAATTAATTGGGAATTATTTTATTATACAAACTTTTTACTTCTTGGTATAAAATATTATTAGATTCTAAATTTAGTAAATTTTCCCCTGTTAGGTTAATTTCACTTATTTTTTCATCATAAGGTAGTATGCCTAGGAATTTTACATTGTTGTCTTTTATACTTTCTACTCTTTCTTTAAGTAGATCTGCCATACTTAAGGGGAATTTGTTTCCTAATACAAATATGTTTTCAAATTTTAAATTTACTTCATTACTCACTTCTATTATCCGTTCCATTGTATGCATTCCCATTTTGCTTGCGTCTGAAACTATAATTAAATCCGTAACGTTCTGTCCCGTTTTGCGAGCGAAATACTCTAAACCTGCAGGAGCATCAATAAGAATTACATTGTAATTCTTTGCTAATACATCTATAACACGCTTCAAAGTGTTATTTACGCTACAGTAACAACCACTACCTTCGCTACGTCCCATTTCAAGCAGATCAAATTCATCCGTTTCGATTAAAGCTTCAAACACTTCAGATTCGATAATTTGATTTTTTGGGACATCTAGCGGCAATTGACGTTTTTGGATTTTTTGTTGCAATAATGTCATTTTACCTCCCACTGTTTGCTTGAAGCTAATACTTTGACCAATAATATCCCCTATATTTGCATCTGGATCAGCATCAATAACCAAAATATCCAAACCCTTCTTATTTTCGAGTAAATATTTAAGCATTAATACCAAAAGACTCGATTTTCCAACTCCTCCTTTCCCTGAGAATGATATGATTTTCCGCATTTTAAGACATCGCTCCTATATTTTTAGATATTTCTTAAATTAAGTTATCTAATTCAATTAAAGCTTAACCTCTTTTAAGGTTTAATTTTATGACACATCAAGAAAAGATATTTATGTAATTTAATTGTAAAGTCTAATTTTGAATTTTTTATAATTAAAAAGCTCTTTAAAAACAAATGAGTCTAAATCTTGAATTTCAAATTACGATATAATTCTGTTTTTGTTTTTATAAATTAAGAAAATACAAATGAATGAAATTACACCAATGAGTATTAAAAGATTGTATCCTGGAATTTGCAATCCAGTATCTGGGTTACATATATTACTTTCAAACACATTTCCGTTACATTCTCTCTCCCTAATACATCCTTCCACATGATCAATAATATTATTCTTAATGGTATTTGTATTACTTATTTCTAAGAATATACCGTATATCGTATTATTTATAACTTCATTTTTTTGAATTATGTTGTTGTTGCTTTCAAATAATGTAATCCCATGTTCTGTGCAATTTATTACTGTATTTTCAGAAACATCGTTATCTTCACCATAAAATAATTGAATACCTGATCGACTGTTGAATTCGATTTGATTTCTTTCGAGAACACTTGCAAAGCTCTCGTGATAAATTCCAAATTTTTGATTATTTCGTATAATATTGTCTGAAATTTCTAATTCACTTGCAGAAAAAGTAGCTATACCCGAATATCCATTGTTATTTAATGTGTTATTAGAAATTATGATATTTCCTCCTCCAAATATAGATATACCGTTACCTAAATTGTTTGAGCAATTATTATTTATAATAAAACCATTTTGAACATTCAGTAAATGGATGCCACCTGAATCTCTAAATTTTTGAGAACGGTAAATATGGCAATTTCGTATTATGAAAGGTTCTATAGTATCTTCTATATAAATCCCTTTTCTACTATTTTCAGCGTCAATTACCATATTTTCTATGATGTAGGTATCATTTTCCTTGTGACACCATTCGTTTGAGTCGCACACCTCCTGCCAATTACTTTCGATGCGAATTCCGTTTGAGAACCAAGTGTTAGATGTATTAATCTTTTCGTGCTCATTTATCCAAGGAAAATTATTTCTATCTGAATTTAAGTATGTCCCAAATAAAAAGAGTGAGACAAATGCCATACTTATAAGGACTACGAGTTTAATTTTCAAATTCAATTCAGCTATAATGTATTCTTGTATTAATAAGATGTAATTTTCCTTTCGATTTAAAGATAAAGATGGAATTTAAATCGATTTATGCCTCACATTAAGTAAGTATTGTCGTACCAATCTACGAATTTCTCGAATCTAGAAGATTGAAAATTCCTTAATAAATTTCCTTTAGCATCCATCGCAATTTTATTGAACAACTCGTTGCACAGTTTGAGATTATTTTCGGCTATGTTTACTTGCCAATTAGCATCTTGGGAGAGATCGTATAATTTATGTTCCGTGTTATCGTTTTTTGTAATAAACGCAAAATTATCGTCCTTGTATAGAGTCCATAGACTATAACCGCAAGTCATATGCATTCTACATATCATTGTGGAGGATCTACTTATGATGTCTTCAAGATTTATTCCTTCAATACCGTTTGGAACTTCTTTCCGTAAAAAGCCAAATATCGTTGGCAAAATATCCAGAGTGTAAATGTAAGAATCACTGATGAAAACTGGATTTTTCAAATTTCCTGGAGGTTTAATTAATAAGGGAATGTCAACTAATTCTGGATACATATATTGAGGAATTTTTCCTATGACTCCGTGCTCTCCAAAACTAAAACCATGGTCACTGGTTAAAATTATTAAACATTCCTCGTATAAATCGAGTAATTTTAACTTTTCAATAAACAATCCAAATTGTGTGTCGCAAAAGGATACTTCTCCAGCGTAACAAGCTTTCATCGATTTAAATTCACTCTCAGAGATTGTAGGTTCGCTATTTCCATAAATAGGCATAATAATTTTTTTACTAAGATTATGATTTTCACAATATAACTCATAAAAATGCCTTGGTGGGTCCCAAGGCTCGTGAGGATCAAATTCATCAATAAAGCAGAATATATTCTTAACATTTTTGTTTTCTTCCACAAATTTAATAGCGGTCGAAAAGGTTTGCGCTGGTATATAATCCTCTTCCGACTTTCTATATTGAGTATTGGCAAAAAATCTCTTTAATACCTGCTTCTGAATGTAAACTCCCGTGAAATTGTTTTTATTTTTCTCTGGGATATGGTTTTTAATTTTGCTATTAAGCGAGCTTTTCCCTTGTTGATGCGAAATTTTGTATTTATCAAATTCTTGTCCTCTAATAAAATGCCATTCATCAAAACCTAAATGAAAGTTCATATTAGGCTTGAATTGATGATATGTACTGGTTATAAAAGAAGTAATGTAATTTTGACTATTTAGATATTCTGAAATATGAGTATACTCATCAGGAATCGGCGTCCACCCGGGACTTTCCACAACATCGTCGGTTCTTCGCTTTACATCGTTCTTAAAAGGAAATGTTCTTATACCTGTATGAATGGCTCGTCTTACTGGAATAGTAGGTAGAGATTCTGGATATACCTTCTCAAATATATAACAATCACGGGCAAAACTATCGAAATTAGGAGTGTGAATCCAATCATTTCCATAAATTTTGCCTATATGGTCCTTTCTTAGGCTATCAAAAAGAATAAGAAATATTCTCATAGTTAAAACTCGCTAGAAGCTTCTTTTGTTGATGTAATTTTCTATTGAGTTTAACTTTTTACTATTATGAAAAACAGACGATTTTAAAAATTCGATTTGAGGTGATTCCAATTTGTATACTCAACTAGAATCAGTTGACTTAACTAACATACTAAGTATTTTCTTTAATTCCTTAGTTTCTTTGTCATGTTTATTCAATTTTATCTGACAACTTACGCAAACTTCGCTAAATTTCTCATTTTTTTTTTCCACAAAATTTACAGATTACTAAGTCATCATCTTGATAACTAAAAAGCGAGTAAAATTCCTTTTTTAAAATTCTATTGTTCCTTTGCTTTATATCCTCATCATTCACACACTTCCTTTCCTTGTAGGGAACCGTTAATAAGAATGGCTTGTCGATGCGGTTTACTTTTACTACACAGTTTCCTACACCTAATTCTGATAATATGCCTTTATTTTCATCGGTTAGGTTTAGCAACTCCCTCATTAAATCTTGCTGAATATCGAGGTTAAAGCAAACCCTAACACCTGCATTTGCTAGGATCTCTTTACTAACATCTGGTCGCGTTGCTAATGTTATTAAGCACTCTCCAGTCCCTCGCAACAACAAGGCAATGTCCTCAAGATAACTGGATATGTTCAGCTTCTCGGTAATATTTGAAGGTGCAAAGTATTGGGCATCTTCGATGATTGTGATATGCCTTATTCCTTGATAATTCTCACTTCCTTGCTGGATATTGTGATCCCATAAGTATTTAAAAATTATGTTAAGGAAAAACAGCGCATCTTCTTTTTCTCCTCCTAATTTGATAATCGAACTCAAATCAAGCAGAACTTTTCGCGTAAATAGCGCTTGAATTTTCATATTAGGCAAATCGGAAAGAAAAACTTGCTTTAACGGTCCGATCGAATATCTTCTAACTCTGTTAAGAATGGCATCGATACTATAATCCAATGAATTATTTACCTTAATATCAATATCATGTAATAATTTTTTCTCACATATTTCTATAAACTTATCCCAATTTCGGTTTTCTGGGTTATTGCAAACTTTATTAATTATTGCAATAAACACTCTTTCCATTTGAGGGCTATACTCTATGTCTTGGAACAAACCTCCTGATTTAAAGATCTGAAATACTCGTTCAGCGTGAATCTGCGGATTAGATTCCTCAGGATCAAATACATTTAGAGAAAAATTTAAACCTGGTTTTAAAATCAATAAGTCTTCAATATTTTTTTGGAGGTGCTGATATTCTCCTTTAAATTCCGCAAGTAAAAAGGGAAGGTCATATTTTTTGTTTAAATTAACCAAAAAAATTTGAAAGAAATTACTCTTTCCGCTCCCAGTTTTTCCCATAATCAACATGTGGCGTTCTAAATCCTTCATCGAAAGAAAAAACCTATGCTTTGACCTATACTCATTCATAACCCTTCCAAAAGGGAGTTCACCCTTCCTTGATTCGCATCTTGAAGGGTAATTTAGGGAGATATGACCCTTTCGATTGTACCTTGGAGTTAAATACACAATTGCCCACGAAAAAATAAAGAACATTACTGATAGTGAGATAAAACTTAGGGTGATGCTTGATGTTGACCTATTAACCTTATAAGCTTCATAATTAATCAAAAAAACCATACCAGATGACGATAATATCGATATCACAAAAACTTTTAAATAACTTACCCCATTTTGCTTTTTAATGCTTTTCTTACGATATGAAAGCTTTCTATAGTAATAGATTAACAACGAAAAAGAAAATAGTCCTAAATTCAACAGTAAATGCAAAGTAAGTACATCCACTTAAATAATTTCAAATGCACTATTTTAAACTACTTTATTTTCCATCTTATGTTCGTCAAAAATGTTGAAGACTAGTTTAAATAGTTTTAATTAGAATTTCCTATGGAATGATAACCACTAATAATCTTCAAGAAATCTTTGAGGGGGCGTTATATAATTGGTTAAACGGACTCGAAAATTGGTGTAGAATATTCAATAAAGTATTCACCCTTATGTTCACATACCTAAAATACATAACCGTCATTATATTGGTTCTCGGTGGTATAATGGTAATATTAAAATCTAAAAATAAAAATACACTCAATGACGATTCTTATCAACCTCAAAAGGATATTAAAAGAAAAAGCATTTTCATTGGAGTTACCTTAATTATTATTGCTTTGGGATTTTTAGTCAATCTTCTTACCCTGATTTTGATTGAACTATTAGATCCCTTGCCGGATCGGTTTATCTTCGAATTTATTAATTTTTCTGGAGGAGTCGATCCGAGTTATTTAAATCGCATACAAGATGTAGAAGCCTCAAAATTTCCCCATGAGAAGACGATTTATTATTGCATTGCATTTGTATCTTTTAGTGCGTTCTTTCAATTGTTTTTTGGGGTTATCATTCTAATAAAAAAAGGATTAGATATTGGAGATCCTAAGAAAATGTTTTTATTACTAATTTCAGGTTTAATCGAAGGGATTTTATGTGGATTTTCCACTTGGCTACCGTTCTTTTTGTAGTAAATCTTTCAGAATAAGCCAAATACTGAGCGATATACTGAACTTATATATTGTTTTATGTTTTATTACATAGAATTATTTACTAATCACTATAAAAAAAAAACATGCCAAAACTAACAGGCGGTGAGATAATCTCTAAGTATCTCATAAAGGAAGGATTAAAATATGTTATAGGAATCCCCGGTCATGGGAATTTATCGTTTGTGGATGCTCTCTTTAAAGATAGAAATAACATTACACTTATACAACCAAAACAAGAAATGAGTGGAGTTCATTTGGCTGTGGGGTATTATAGAGTAACTGGTAATCCTTTATGTGTCTTTACTTCAATTGGTCCCGGAGCAATAAACACTGCTATAGGTCTTGCTGACGCTTATGTCGACTCAATGCCGGTGTTAGTGATTACTGGTGATACTCATGTACACATGCGAGGAAAAGGCGTACTACAGGAAATTGAACGCAAAAAAGATTCTGACATGCCTAGTATTCTTGCTCCTATCGTCAAACGTAATTTTGAAGTCAACTTGGTGTCCCAACTCCCAACCGTAATGCAACGCGCTTTTAATATTATGATGACTGGTAGACGCGGCCCCGTGGCGATTGACCTTCCCATGGATGTTCAAGCAAATGATGTCGAAGTAGACCTTCCCGAACCATTAGAACGAAGAGCTGTTGGTAGAACTCTTGGAGATCCAAACTCGATTAAAAAAGCAGGAACGCTTCTAAAAGAGGCCAAACGCCCAGTCTTGTTTTTAGGTGGAGGAGTAGTCACCTCGGAAGCTTTTGAAGAAGTAAAAATACTTGCCGAAAAACTTGGAGCCGCTGTCGTGGTAACTATGATGGGAAAAGACGCGTTTCCAAACGACCACGACTTATTCTGTTGGAGTGCTGGAAGTAAGGGTACTACCGTTGGACTCAAAATGTCGTCTAGCGCGGATGTGATTTTAGCTGTTGGGTGTAGATTTGCTGACGAAACCTCGAGTTCTTACAAAAAAGGCGTGAGTTTTTCCATTCCACCGACAAAGTTAATTCATATTGATATAGATCCTCACGAGATTGGTAAAAATTATCCTGTGGCTGTTGGTATCGTCGGAGATGCGAAATCGTGTTTAAATCAACTGATTCAAGAATTAGTCGATTACTCGATTGATTACAAAAGTACGGACTATTTTAGAGAAATTCAATTGGAGAAGAGTAAATGGTTCGATTTTCTCGCTGAAAACCGAGACGATACTTTAGTCCCTGTTATGATTTCGACCGTTTTGCAAGAAATACGAAGCTTTTTTAAAAGGGATGCAGTAATTGTTACAAGCTCGGGAAATGTCCAAGCTCAAATGTTGCAAGAACTCGCATTTTTTGAACCAAAAACATGTCTAACGGCGGGAGGATTCTCCACTATGGGATATTCGGTCCCTGCAGCAATAGGAGCAAGACTAGGACTGAACGACCTCGGTAAATCAAATCAACAAGTGGTAGCCCTCGTTGGAGACGGGGATTTCATGATGACAATGGCTGAACTTTCCATGGCGGTACAGCTTGGCTTAACTAATATTTTCTTTGTAATAATTAATAACTATGGGTGGATTGCGATAAAGGACCTCCAACAAGCAGCGTTTGGTGAAGATCGAGGATATGGTACTGCTTTCTATGATAAAGACGGAATTCCATACTCACCTGATTTTACACTAATAGCAAAAGGATTTGGATGTTATTCGGAAAAAGTGTCCAGAAAGGAAGAAATTTTACCTGCTCTTGAACGGGCGGCAAACTCAAATAAACCAGCAGTTATTGAGATTATGGTAAACACGAAATTTCCATATACCGGCTCACCCGCTGTGGGATGGTGGGATGTTCCAAGACCTTCATATTTAGTTGAAAAACGTAAGGAATATGACGAAGACATTAAGAAGGAAACCCTTTAAACTTCTATTAGGAAGAATAACTGTAATTTTTTTCAATTTTTATCCATAAATTTTCCGGAAAATTGAATTTTTGTTTGTGAAAATCAAACACTAATTTATCAATAACTTTTTGCTCTTTAGAATAATCGTATTTAGGATCTTTTTTCAAGTTTGAGACTATAGCTTTTACCTCGTGTTCAATGGAGCCTTTCACTTCGCTATCAGGTAAAACTATAGGTAAAGCGTGTATTCCCGTAATTTGAATACTGTTGGTGTTGTTTATTATTCCTTTTGCTAAGTAATTATACAATGAACTATTTAAAAGTCCCAAGAAGTATTCAATGGAAAACCTAGAGTCATCCACTACAAATCCAATTGCTTTATTTGAATCCCAATAGCATCCACTTGGCATATATCGAACTGCTAACCTCGAACTAACACCACTGATTACTATCCCCTCTCGCTCGAAGGGTACATTTGCTGGTATATCGTAAATTTTTATCGAATCCTCATCCCATCGCAGAGCTTCCATAACTTCTCGATAATATTGGTCCGAGCCTCCCCGCTTCAAGTATGGTTTCCAATTTTCGGAGTTTAATTTACTTTTGGTTACAATCTTGAATTTTTCTTTGTAGTTCTCGAGTTTTTCATTACGCTTTTTAAACATGCCTGACAACGGTGATTCTTCCACAGCCGCTATGTATTTTCGATTATCGTGTGTGTGCATACCAATATATCCCTTTAAATAATTTTGTAGCTTAGATGCTTTTTCGAAAAATTCGATAACTTCTTTCTCAACATCAATAAAAAAGATATTGAACGGAAGCGAATAATATCTCCCTTGTTTAAATTGATGTACTCGTTTTAGATTGTAGTATTCCTCTTCGTTTTTGACTCGAGGGATAATCTTCATTACATTTTCCAAGCGCTCTTTTGATTTTTCTTTACCAGAACATTTTTCGAGTAGAATTATTGCGGGATTAGTGCTTACATTTTGATTATCAAAAAGATTTTTTGGTGCGAGTAATATTTCTTTTATTTTGCATGTTCTTAATATAAATTTCCTCAATTTAAAGTGAGTTTTGAGCGTTAAGAAGGAATCACTGGTGATAAAACATAATTTTCCTCCCTCCTTAAGACGCCAAATAGAATTTACGAGGAACATCGCATAGGTTTCGTGAGCATTAATATGGCCGTAGATTTTCTGCAACTTAGTTCTATTTCTTTTTATGTATTCGCTCGCCTTGTTTAAATAGGGAGGATTTCCTACGATAAAATCGAATTTAGAGTAACTACCAGGATTAATTGTTAACAAGGTATCTCTTTGCTCAAATTGTATATTATACTTCTTCAAAAAATCGATATAATTAGGATTAAGGTCGAAGGCGCATATTTGAGTGTTTTTCGCCCCTCTATTTATTAACGATTTAACGAAGATCCCCGGTCCAACGCAAGGATCTAAAATTACCTGATTAGAGAGAATAGGTTCTAATCGAGAAACCATATAATCTGCCGTGAGTGGAGGGGTAAGAACCACTCCTAACTCTTTATTATTTAATCTTGTAATTTTTTACACTTCACTAGCAAATATTATACGACATTACCATAAACTCTAAAAATCTCCTCTGTACTATATATTAAGAGTTCGCATAAGTCCTTTAATAACTTAGCGTTAACATTTTCAATAATGTCTTGATTCGAGTGAACGAATTTATATGTGATCAAATCACCAAATCCAACGCCAAAATAGCCTTTTTTCTTTAAAAAATAACCGTCTGAGTGAGCTCCTATAGTTCTTTTTTTTGAAACAGTTATTATTTTATGATTGCGATTGTAGGAGTAGATTGAGTTTAGGAAAAATCGATTTAAAGAAGATTGTTGTGATAGTGACTTATGAAACGCGCAAACGCTTTCTCCAATTGCATCGAAATTAATAATGAGAGTATTCTTTCTATCAAAATCTTTTATTAAATTGAAAAAATTTCTTACTCCCATGGTACCACACTCTTCAGCTCCAGTAAAGACAAACCAAAGATTTATATTTTCCGAGAAATTCGAAGTTCTCGAAAAATACTTCAAAAGATTTAAAACACAAGCCATTCCTGATGCGTTATCTATTGCTCCATTAGATTTATTATGAGTAATATTAATTATCGTTAAAACCGTAGAAAATGCTAATAACATTAAAAAGGCTAACCCAAATAACGAAATTATTAACTCAATCTCGATAAAAAAAAGATCTCGCAATAGGATTAGAATTACGCAACAAACGAGGGAAAAAATCCATATTTTAACATTAATTATTCTAGTAGATATAGTAAGTTTCTGACTTTTTGAATCTACGTGAGAGAAAAACAATATATTAAACATTCCAACTTTATTTGTAAAGTCATTTATTCTATTACTATTTACTAAATTGACCAACTGCTCTGAATTATTTGTTTTTACATACAAGTTTTGAGATGGTAATACCTTACCAAAGGTTATTTTTTCTGGAGCTCTTGTTACAACAATTAAAATATCCATTGAAATTAGCACTAAAATTAAAACAACTAATACCACAAAACCTTCCAATTTAAAGTAAAAAACGCTTATTAAGCAAAAAATTAGAAAGAAAGCTAATTTAGGGTAGACTCGGGAATAAAACGTTGAGAAATTAAAATTCTGAATACTAGGGATTAATCCTAATTCTAAAATCTCTTTTTTTAATTGTTTAAATGAATTTAATTCTCCCTCAGATCCCGACAATCTTGGAAAAGAATATTTTTTTAATATATTTTCGAATTCAACTTCGTCTAACATTACTAGTAAAAAACTGACAAGTGAAATAGATTTTTTTTTTTAATATTTCTTACTTTTAACTTTTTGGTATTTTTAAAAAAATTGAAAAAAGATTAAATAACTATATATAATTATCTAATTTTGTGGTTTTGGGTTCATAAATTAAATTTATTATGTGATATAAGTATAAAAAACCATTCGCAAACAATTAAATAAAAAATTTTGTATAGGCTATATAATTAAGATATTAAATGATCTTTCTAAAGATTAAATTACTCACGGGTACACTGAGAAAAGTTTAATTGGCTATAATATAAGAAATATGGTTAATTAACATAAAAACGGGAATTTTAAATTAACCATTTAAAAATCCCAAAATAAGGTGAATTACTGTAGTTAAGATATTCATTGTTGAGGATGATTTTTCACTACAACGGTTATATGAAATCATGCTCAAATCCGCTGGATTTGAAGTAGTTGCTAAAGCTAGCAACGGAGAAGAAGCAGTTAAAATTTTCAACCAATTAGACGAGAAACCCGACATTATTTTAATGGATCATCGAATGCCAATAAAATCTGGTGTAGAAGCAACAAAAGAAATCTTACAAACCTCTCACAATACAAAAATCATATTCGCAAGCGCAGATTCTAGTGTAAAATCACTGGCAATTTCTACAGGTGCTACCTCCTTTTTAGAGAAACCATTTGGGTGCGAATCTCTGATTAATGAGATTAAGAAGCTTTCAAATAATATCGTATTAATGAGTAATTAAGAAATTTAATTTACATCCAAGTAAGCCCCAAATCTAGCAGATTTCACTATTTTTTGATAAATCTTCAAATAGCCTGTATCAGTTTTAGGTTTAGGAGGAACGTAAACTTTTAACCTGTTATACAACTCATCTTCAGGAACTAGCATGTTCAATTGACGATTATTAATATCAATTTCAATAATATCACCGTTCTGGACCGCAGCTATTGGACCTCCAATTTGAGCTTCTGGACATACATGTCCAATACACGGACCTCTTGTAGCTCCTGAGTATCTCCCGTCAGTAACCATAGCAACGGAGTCTCCTAAACCCATTCCGATTAACATTGAGGCCGGGATTGATAGTTCTCTCATTCCTGGTGATCCTTTTGGACCCTCGTACCGGATTACCAAAACATCTCCCTTTTTCACCTTATTATTCGTTAAAGCACGTTTCACATCTTCTTCGCTTTCAAAAACTTTTGCTGGACCTTTGTGATACCACATTTTCGGATCTACGGCGCTTTGTTTTACAACTGCTCCCTCAGGAGCGAGATTTCCTTTTAAAACGGCAATTCCCCCTTCTTTGCTGATTGGATCGTCGATCAATCGAATTATTTGATAATCGTCAAAATCAACGTTTTCTAAATATTCTCCTAAACTAATTCCTAATATGCTCAAAGTAGTCAAATCTAAAACACTAGATAATTTTTTCATTAACACTTTTACTCCTCCCACCTCGTGGAACTCCGAAAGATTATATTCAGAACTAGGCTTAAATTTTGCTAATAATGGTGTAGACTTACTTAATTTATCAAAATCGAAATGATTTAATTCCCCTCCAATTTCGTGCGATAACGCACACATATGCAAAATCATATTAGTTGAACCTCCAACTGCTAATGCCACTTTAACCCCATTTAATATCGAATTATGAGTGATTATATCTAAGGACTTAATTTGATTTTTAATTAAATCTAATACTTTTCTTCCAGTTTCTATACACAATTTTTCGCGTTCCTCGCTAACTGCATCTATAGTCGCACAATCAGGCAGAGAAAGGCCCATTGCTTCGACGATTGTAGCCATTGTATTAGCAGTCCCCATCATATTACAAGCCCCAGGTGAACAACATGTTTGAGACTCGATTAAACGGAACTCCTCTTCGCTAATCTTTCCCGTCAGTCTCTGACCTATTGCTTCTTTTATATCACATGTTACAAATGTTTTCCCTTTAAGGGGACCCTCTTCAAACACCTTAGGTTTCATTATTCCTCCAGTGAGAAATATAGTAGGGATATTACACCTAGCAGCGGCAATTAACATTCCTGGAATGATTTTATCGCACGAACATAACATAACCATCCCATCGAAATTATACGCTTTTACCGTGCTTTCAATTGAATTTGCAATGATTTCTCTCGTGGGCAAGACATACTTAGAGAAGTTCCCAGAATTCGCAATTCCGTCACAAGTCGCGATCGTGTTAAATTCCATAGGCGTACCTCCAGCTTCTTTAACGCCTTGTTTGATGTACCGACTCAGAGTTTTCAGGTGAATGTGTCCTGGATTTATTTCGTTCCAAGAATTTACAATTGCAACTCTAGGTTTTTTAAGATCTTCATATGTAAACCCACATCCACAATACAACGCTCGTTCGTAAGCTTTTGTAGGATCTAAATTTGTTTTTTCTGCGTTCATTAAGACATTAAATTTTGTTTAGTTTAAAAAGGATCATTAACTTGTATAACTCATTCTGTAAGTATTCAGATCTTCAAATCTTAAAACCAATAATAGTCAATGGTGATGATTTTAATATGTTGCGAGTTGGGTTGATAGGGTGTGGTGATATATTTAATCTCAACATCTTAGGATACATGCATTCTCAAGATACTGAGGTTGTGGCTGTTTCAGATACGAATTTAAAGCGTGCTGGAGAAAAATTGGAGCGTTTTGGGTTGAGAACACTAAAGATCTATGAAGATTACAAACAGATGATAAATCACGAGGATTTAGATATCGTTGAAATCTTAACTCCACACCACTTACATCTTCCGATGACCGAATATTGCGTCAAAGCAGGGGTACCTGGCATATCACTTCAAAAGCCGATGGCGAACACCATTAGAGCGTGCGATCGAATAATCAAAGTGTGTAGTGAGGAGAATGCCAAGCTAAAAATATTTGAAAATTTCCGATTTTACCCCGTTTATTTAAAAGCAAAAAAGTTACTTGATCAATCCATCATCGGAGAGCCGCTAAACATTAGAATCAGCAACATACTAACCGCAGGACCCAGTATGCATGTACTATTAAAATCTTATCAGTGGAGAACTAATGTGGATACCTGCGGTGGAGGTCCAGAAGTATTCGACGATGGTCAACACAAATTATCTTTAGCCTTATGGTTAATGAGCGAAGAAAGAGTGGAAGAAGTGTACGGATGGATCGACTACTTTACGGGTGTTATCGATGCACCCGCAAATATAATCTGGAAATATCCAAAGAACGATTCTGACTTGCCTCAAAAGCACGGATCAATGGAATTCACATTTGCGTCAAATCTATATTTTCCATCTAATTATTACGGGATTGACGAGTTCGTAGAGATCTCTGGAACTAAAGGGATAATGTGGATAAATCAGTGTACCTGTGGAGGTAATTTTTTGTCTAAGTCCGCTCAATATCCCCCAATCGTAGTATATTCAGAAGGTGAAGTCTCACAATTCGGTGAGAACTTACCTCGAGATTGGAGGTATTCGTTTATTAATTCAACCGAGCGTTTTATAGAGATCATGAAAACTGGTAAGGGAACACCCGTGTATACTGGTAACGAAGGTAGAAATCTATGTATATTTGGTAAAATGCCTTATGTGTCGCACCAAGAAGGGAGAATCGTCAAATGGGAAGAGTTTTCATCAGAAAAAGAAGCAGAAGGCTCTTGTTTAGTTGAGCCTCCACCCCCCGGGACTGGTAGTGGAATGAGTAAATATTATATGAAAAAAGGCAAAGACTTGAAAAAGGGAATAAAACAGGGATTACAAAATACCCTATTTAAGTATCAATACGAAACTTAGGTTTTAGTATTTTATTATTTAAATTCATCAATGTAGCATGCTTTTTGTAGCTCTGCAGACTTAATTGCTGCCAAATTAAACTCAAGAATCTCTTTCGCTTGTTCTCCAGAAAGGATAGGCTCTTTACCATGCTTTGCAACGTCAATAAAATGTTTTGTGGCATTTATAAAACTGATTTTCCAATCTTTATCAAAATCTGTGTAAGTCTCAACTTTTCCATCCCTTACGACTACTAAGGGCGGAAATACAGGTGAATCTGACATTAAATTTCCTATTGAAGTACACTGATTAATCTTCATTAAACCCCGACTTCCAATTATTTCAATGAACTCATCGGTAGGATAGTATTTTGAAGGTATTATCATCTTGGGCATCAGAGAAAACTCCATGTTTCCATATTTAGGTACAATCTGTTCTTTTTTCCCCTTACACTTCCAAACGACGAAAGCAGGTGCATCTTTTCCATGATATAAGCCAGTCCAAGCAAATACCTTTTCAATAGGTTCGTTAAATAACCATTTACCTAATGTAAATGCGTGCCAACCATTATCAAATAACACTGGTGAACCAAATTGCGCATTACCTCCAACTTTACTTGGATCTTCTCTCCACTCATCAGCACTACTGGAGATTTTCCAACCTCCCGCTGAACTCATAGCTACTTTTATTCTGATAGAGGCAATATCACCCAAATAATCGCTATCTATTAGTTCTTTTGCTTTAATAATGTGTGGAGCAAAAAGGAAATTTTCATATATAGATAAAATTGTTTTATTCTCCGCACACGATTCAATCATCTTGTTAGCTTCCTCTAGAGTCATCGCCATAGGTTTCTGAACAGAGATTCCTCTTAATCCTTTTTGAGCAGCAAAGATTGTAGCTTCAGCGTGTAAATGGTGTGGTAACAATATTTCAACTATATCTAGTGGTTCTTCATTCAGCATTCTTTTGTAATCTGAGTAAACTCGTATCGACTTATCTAAGTTAAATTTTATTATTTTTTCTTCCGCTTTCTCAGCGTGGCGGTTACATAGACAAGTTATAGTAGCCTCAGGACTTTCTAAATAACCTAATACATTTAAGTCAAAGATTTGTCCACATCCAATAATTCCAACGCGCATAGTAATGGAGTTTTTGAAAAATACATACTCTATGATTCAGTTATATGTTTATACTTTTGAGGAAATTAAATATCAAATATAAAATATTATGTTTCTTTACTTTTCTAAGCGTTTGCGCCATAATATCCTTGAATTAACTTTACTATAAATTAATTTAATATAAAGAACAAAACATACAAAAAAAAAGAAAAATTCTCTATTTACGCGTTTTCGTTTTTTATGATTGTAGCTATGGCCATTCCTAAACCTACGCACATTGAGGAAATTGCGTACTCTTTTCCTGTTTTTTCCAATTGGTGTAAATTTGTGCCTATAAGGCGGCATCCAGTCATACCGGTCGGATGCCCTAGTGCAATTGCTCCCCCCCATGCGTTAAATCGCGGATCATTCCAATCCAATCTTAAATCCGTGCAACAAGCGTGAATAACTGAACTAAAAGCCTCGTTAATCTCGATAAACGACATGTCATCAAATGTCATGTTTGCTCTTTCTAACGCCAAGGGTAGCGCTTTAATTGGACCTGTGAGTTGGAGAACTGGATCTACACCTACACTTGAACAATTTACTATAGTAGCTCGTGGTTTTAAGCCTAATTGTTCAGCTAGTTCTCTTGTCATCCATAACTGAGCTGCAGCTCCATCACTCGTAGGACAACTATTGCCGGCTGTAAGGAAGGCTCGACTTTTCCTTCCTATTATAGTTCTTAAGCTAGCTAATTTCTCCTTAGAAGTTGTTGGTCTTGGAGTCTCATCTCGTTCTGTAAGAACAGATAAACTTGGATCCTTTCCAATTTCGTTGTTTTCATCCAACAGTGGTTCCCCAGTTTCCTCATTAAGCTTTGGACACCAAATCGGCTCGATCTCGCTCCCTCTTTCGTCCCACGTATTTATTGCTTTTTGATGAGACAACAGAGATAAACTATCAACATCATTTCTGTATTCTTGAAGGTTTTGACCAGTCTTCTTCATCCATACTTGACCAATTACATGAGCAGAGTTTATCTGACCAGCAAATGAAGTATTGTATTCCTTTAATTTAGCAGCTACTTCTGGATGAGTTATAATTTTTTTATTAGGAGCAACCATCATGGGTCTTCCTTCTTTTTCATCAAACACGTAAGAATCAGACATAATTGCAAATCGATTTTGAACTTCGACACCTCCACATATTACGCAATCGTGAAGACCTGAGGCAATTGCTTGCCACGCAGATAATATCGATTGAGCTCCGCTAGCACATTGACGATTAATCGACATTCCAGGAACACTAACCGGTAAATGAGCAGTTAAAGCCGCCGTTCTCCCAATATCTAATGCACAATCCCCTATT
Source organism: Promethearchaeota archaeon (assembly GCA_019058515.1). The sequence continues at coordinate 9,269 of JAHPYY010000058.1, read as the reverse complement.
TGACTGTTACAGGAAACAATAGAATCTTCGATTAGTGAAGTGTCTATGTCAATCCGATCTAAAATGGTTCTATAGCAATGAGCTACTAAGTCATCAGCTCTATGTCTGACGATAGTTCCTCGTTTTTTCCCGATCGGTGTTCTTACGTAATCAATCAATACAGGTTCTCTTTTCTTATCTTTGAAGTATTTTTCATACATACTGACTATTTCTGTCATAGTTTTTACCTATACCTGATAAATGATAATTTTTGCAAAAAAATGAAAGCTCGTTTATTTTGTTTCTTGTTTACTTCAATAATTTGAATAATTATTAGTTTTTTTTAAAAAAAAATAATAATAAAAAAGGTAAAATACAAGTCTAATTTCAAAAAACTTTTAATTACGATTTAAATAGGAGTTCTAACCCAACTATTATCAACAGGATTGCCTAACCCGAAATAACCTTGTCCTCTTCGAACTGAAAAGAATGCTAGAGTGGCTGGATCTTGTGGGTTTGAAGGAGGAAATCGACAAATCGAAGCATCTGTACCATCGTTGAAAGATAAGATCTCTATAAGTTCCTTCGCTTGTATCTTCTTTCCGTCGTACTCCTCTTGAGCGAGTTCTTCTGCTTTAACTTGGCGAGCCTTCGAAAGAAGGGGGTCGATTAAGAACGGCTGCATATATTCGCTAACATAGATATTAGTTCTTACAATTATAGATTCAGGAATTGTCTCGATATAACTCGCAGGAATTGACTCGCATCCGATTAAATTACCATATTTATCTCCCACAATCCAATTCCATCCCGCAGAAAAGCCCATCGTAGTCATATATTCTTGATATTCGAATGTATCGTGGCTATTTTCCAAAGCATATCTCCCCTTTATCGAAATCGGGGTACATACTTCACCCATTACCGCCGTCTGGACTAAGGTTAAGGTAGAGTATACAAATTTCGACTTCCCAATCGGTAAAACAAAACTTCCCATTCTCAAGGAAAAAACGGAATGCTTTCCTTTTACTCTGTAATTGACGAATGAAAGTGTATCTTTGAAAATGTATCCAAAATCCATGTTCTGTCCAACAGTTACGCTACCATCTTTGTTTTTGCTGCCAATAGCCGTACATCCAAATAATTTGATTGGGTTGATTAGTTTTCCCATCATTTGTCCAATCATCAAAGGCATTGCTTGCCCGTAATAAAAGTCTAAAAAGCAAGTCTGCAGTAATACATCATCATATGATAGATTTGGGATGCTATCACTAATCCCCACCATCTCTTGCTTGTACTCTTCGGGGATAAAATACTCGTACCCACGGATTAACATCCACGCTTGTTCCATATCAATATTATATTGTGCAATCAAATTTGTAAGGATCATATCCATTAGAACGATTTTATCTCCCAGATTCTGCCCTAATAAAGTACCTAAGGTGTAGTAATCTGATGCTACTGCTAATAAATAACTTTGTTCACGCCTTTCAACCCATCGAGCATATCCGTATTGTTTTCTACCAACCATTTTAACCTGTTCTTGTTCAGGCTCTTTCGCTCCCGACACGAACACTATGTTTCCGATTATACTTGTTGAAATTAGAACTATTCCGATAATTCCATAATATGTTATTTTCAATTTTTGGTATAACCTCATTTTAGTATATTTTATTGGAAGAAATTACGCAAATAGGGTTAAAAACTACGAAAAAATGTGGAATGAGACCTGATTTAAAATAAAAAATAGGATTCTAATAGAGAATAGTTAATTAGGTAGAAACAATGTGAAAACGCTAAGAAGTAGATAAAAGGAAAATTTTAGATAACCATTTTTTCTAATCGATTCCTTATTTCTTTAAGCACAAACTTCCTAAACTTCTCTGGAGAAATTATATCGTTGCTTGATTTTAAGGGTTCGCTAATATCACTTCGCAACTTAAATCCCGCTTCTGTAATTGCAGCCCCAAAGACGATGGAATATAAGAAATAGAATAATTCAGTTACATCAGTTCCGTTTAGTTTTTCGGTTTGTACTGCCTGCTTAATGACATTTAATCCGTGGTCCATTAATCGAAACGGCTTATAATTTGCCTCTATCTTTCCAACTTTTTCTGATCTTGGAGCAGGTATCAAATTCATGATTTCAAAACGTTTAAAGTCCTCGGCTGCAAAATCTAAGAAATAGTTTGCCCACTTTACTCCTAAATCAACGAAATTACCTTCGTGCTCTTCAATAAGTTTATTCAAACCGTCTAAATATAATTGATAATACTTTCTCCTAATATCTATCCATAGTTCCCGTTTACTGTCGTAATAATTATATAGATTCGCTTCCGACATAGAGAGTTTTGCAGCTAACGCTCGCATACCGAACCCATGCGTTCCTAACTTCCCAAACAAATTCTTACCTGCCTCAATTATGCGCTCTCTCTGCGCGTTCTTCTCTTCCTCTGTTCTAGCTCTCTTTTTGTGAGTTGCGGGCTTTTTAACATTTTTTTGTACCATCAGTATTCACTATAGTTATCAAAGTTCAGTTATTTTTAACTGTTATGAGAACATTAAAAACAGTTAAATTATATAATTCTTCTATATGGACATCTTTTTGGATACAAGTCATAAGAATTCATTAAAATATATAAAGATTTGATGTCTCTATTCTTGTAACTTTTTCCTTAGTCTTCAAAAAAATCATTAAACATAGGAAACACGTAAAGGTGGTAAAAATAGAAGAAGAGTTTGACGAAGAAAATTACTATATAAAAGAAATTAGTATATTTCTTCAAAATGAACCTGGAAGGTTTTATGAGCTTATTGAGCTTTTAAACGAATATGATATTTATGTTAAAGCTCTCTCGGTAGTCCAAGCTTCGGATTTTGGATTATTAGCTGTGATTGTTAACGACCCTGAAGAATGCATTACAGTTCTTAAAGAGTATGGTTATAACATTACTATCGCTGATGTTTTAGCCGTAAAAATGCTAGACCAGACGCATTCCTTAATTAACATCTCCAAAGCGCTAAGCGAGAAAAGTGTGAATATAGAATACATGTACACCGCGCTCGTGAAAGATTTACACCTAATGATCATACGAGTAAACGATAAGGAAAAAGGATTACACTCATTACAGGAAAGTGGACTTGAACTAGTACTAGATACCAGATTATAAATTAATTCAATTTTCATTCATAACTAATATAATTAATTTCGATTTTGCAGTAATTGAATTGTAAGCTATCCTTGTTAATTATTAAAGATTGGGTTGAAAATAATGAATGCAGAAGAAAGAGTGTTGAAAACAGTAAATCACGAAGAACCCGATAAAGTTCCAGCTTTCGAAACCACTATTACAAATAAAGCTCTTGAGAACTATTATGAAATTACCTTTGGTACTAGTACACGAGAAATTTACGCTAGTTTAGCCAAAATGGGCAAGAAAGGTGACGAACTACTGAAAAAAGGGTACGAAAATCTCGATCTTATCAAACGAGTAATGCGTCCGTTGTATGAATTTCATCGCAAGGCAAAGCTAGATCTTACTTTAAGCATTAGCTCTAATTATCCTCGCATAATTTTGGAAAAAGGAATAGGATATATCGACGAATATGGAAGAATTTTTAAATACGAGAGTTATGTAGATAAAGAAGGCAATGAAACTATCATAGGTGGATATCATGGTGGTCATTTAAAAGGCTTCGAGGATTACGAATCGTGGGAGCAACCAGATCCTCATTGGGAGGCGCGCTATCTTAATTTTAAAGGGGGGAGAGAAGTGCAAGAGGAAATGAAAAACGAGGTGTTCTCGATACCGTCAGTTGGAGCTTTAATGGAATGTTCCTGGGAAAGCTTCGGTCTTGAAGTGTTCTCAAAAATTCTCGCTAAGCCAAAACAAGCAAAACGAGTGTTTGACGATCGTGGGGAGTTTACGCTTGAAATCGTTAAAAGATTAGCCGAAGATGACGCAAAATTAATTTTGCTCTGGGATGATTACGGATATAAAAACGGTCTCTTTATGAGTCCACGAATGTACCGAAAATATATATTGCCTTGGATAAAAAGAATTTGTGATGCGGCTCACAAGCACGATAGTAAGATAATGCTGCATTCAGATGGAGACCTAATGGAAATATTTGAGGAAATAATAACCAGTGGAGTAGACATTTTAAATCCAATTGAACCTACGACGGCTAATCCCGAATACGACATTTTTAAATTAAACGAAAAATACGGAGATAAATTAACTTTCTGTGGTAATTTAAGCCCAGTATTGTTGGCTACAGGCGAGATTTTTGAGATCGAGTCTTACACAAAACTCTTGATAAGAGAATTAGCCCCTGGAGGAGGTTATATTTTTAGTTCGGGACATAGCATAAATCCTGCTGTTACGGTTGATCGTTGGTTGGCAATGGTACATACAAAGGAAAAGTACGGAGTGTACCCAATAGGTGCCATTCCAAATTGAATGCAACTTTTTTTAGTCTAATTGATTTATTTAAATATAGATGCCATTCACACCATACCATTTAGGTCCTGGACTATTTATTGGTTTAGTTTTTCTCAAATTTCTTGATTTTCCAACCGTTCTAATAGCAAGTGTAATTATTGATATCGAACCGCTCTTAGTTTTAGTGTTTAACTTGAATTATCCATTACATGGATTTTTCCACAGTTTTCTTGGGGGAACTATCGCTGCTGTGCTTTTAGCGGGAATTATGAGAGTTATAAGAAAGTATTTCACTCCAGTAATGACCTTTTTCAAATTGGATCAAGATACATCCAACAGGAGAATTCTCGTCTCTTCCTTATTAGGAGTGTATATTCATATATTGCTCGATTCTCGTATGTACACGGATATCAAACCCTTATTTCCCTTAAGCTTTAATCCTTTCTATAGGAGTACAAGTTTGCCAGGTCTTACAGAAACATTGATATGCGTGTGGTGTTATATTGGGGCGTTTATTACATACACGTTGTATCTTGTGTATTACTTTTTAAAGAGGAAAAACAAGGCTCAAGAAGAACTGTAAAGTGTTAAGGCTATAATTTAAGAACAAATACATACCAAGTAAAAGGATCAGCTTTAACGCCGTAAGACTCTGTATATCCTCGTTGGCGACAAATTTTTATGGCTACTTCGTTGTTAGTATAGTAAATTATAAACTCAAATCCCTTCCCTGCCATTAAATTTTCAAAAAAGGGAAAAAAAAGCTTACCGTAACCATACCCTCTGAATTCTACTTTTAACCATATTTCGTGTAATTCTACGCATCTTTTTCCTCTGCTAATTAATTCTTCTAGAATTTTTTTATCATCCTCCTCTCGTGGAACTCCCTCTCGGTGTCTCTCTGTAAAAGTTTCGTGCCATATAGCATGACCAATTAAGTTATGCCCTTTTCTCCACCCAATTAGGCGAGAAGGGTTTTCAACAAGGAGTTTCCTTTCAACAGTGCTAAGATAGGGTTGTTCTCTACCAGGAATTGCATCCCAGATTGTTTTGTAATACTTCTCAAACTCTATCAAATCATAACCGATAACAAATTCCACCACAAAACCGCATCAGTTACAAGATTTAAAAGATTTATCCAATATTAGAACATCGAATATTTATCAAAAAGGAGAAGATTATTGAGCCCTCTTATTTATTATTACTTTCGACCTTCTATGCCATATCTACAGAACCATCCACCTACTAGATCGTATTCGGAAAACAGTTCACACTTTAAACAATAGCATCCCTTATCCCCGATCTCTTCTCTAGGTTTATGAGATTCACCGCGTGTGCAAAATAAGGCGCAAGGTTCAAACTCGTTAAGTTGATTTGATTTGAACGAAGGGCAAGTTCCGCATAATCTTTTACACACTTCCATCGATTCAAGAGTGTCTGGAACTAGCTGTGGCATAGCTTTAATTATTACGATTATGTGTGAATATGATATCATTGTCTGTTGATTTATTAAAATTACTTCTTATAATTTATTTAATCGTACCATTGAAGTCTAAAAGTTTTAATAAAATTTACGAGCTGATTCGCTTTAATTTTCGGTGAAAGTTTAATTTCAATTGAATTTTAATTTAAAATATTATCTTATTTATAACTATTTAAATAAGTGATTTTTATGAGCGAAAAAGAAATAGCTTGGGATTTAAGTGAAATATACCAAAATACTGAAGATCCGAGAATAGATACGACCATAAAAGAATTAAATCAAACTTCTAAAGATTTAATCGAAAACTATAAAGGAAAAATTAATCAAGCTGATTTTGGTTCCCAACAATTACTTGAATTAGTCCAAGCTCAGGAGGAATTTTACGCTAGACTTGATGAGCTGTCCCAATTTGCGAATCGATTATACGACGCTGACATGACCAATTCCGTTTCAGAGACATTTCGAAAAAAAATCGAAGATTTCTCAAATGAAATGTTAAAATCTACAACTTTTATAAAGTTAGAAGTCGGGAAATTGTTGTTCGATAAAAAAGAATTAATTCAAGATCCTATTCTTGTGAATTACAAGCATTTCGCAGAACGGTTGCTGCGAGAAGTCCCACACCACCTTTCGGAAATAGAAGAGCAGGTTATATTGGAAAAAGATCAGTATGGAGTGGAAGCGTGGAGCCAATTACAAGGCAAATGGTTAAATACGAGAGAATATACTGTAAATGTCGAAGGAACTGAAAAAAAGTTATCCTACGGAGAAGCAAATAGCTATATATTTCACCCTGATAGAGAAATCAGAATCTCCGCAAATAAGGGAATATATGGAAAGCTAGGAGAAGAAAACATAGTGTTTTCCTCAGCCCTTAATAACATCTGTAACGATTGGGTGAGAATCTCAAAAAGAAGAAAATACGACTCACCTATGCATCATAGTCTAATCGCCAACGACACGAATAAACAAATTATCGATAATTTGATGAACACAATTGAAACCGTCGGCGGAGAAGTGTATCGAAAATATATGGTAGTAAAATCAAAAATTCTTAACCTGCCAAAATTAAGTTGTGCCGATGTGAACGCTCCCTTACCCTTAAAGTCAGAAAAAACATATTCTTGGGACTCTACTAAAGAATTAATCTTAGAAGCGTTTAGAAAATTCGATCCTTCATTTGCAGAATACGTAGAAGACATGTTTAAAAGAAGCCATATAGACGCTGCTGTAAGAAATGGCAAGAGAAATGGCGCGTATTGCGACACTTGGTACAACGGTAAAACCTCGTACATATTATTGTCTTTTACCGGAAAATTAAAAGAGCTTTATACATTAGCTCACGAGTTAGGACACGCAATTCACGGATATTTAGCCACTCGAGAAAACTCATACTTCAACTTTCACGCAACCTCGGCAATTGCCGAATGCGCTTCGATTTTTGGTGAATTATTAGTGACTGATTTACTCCTTGAAAAAGCTCAGAGTGACGAGGAAAAAATGAAAATTTTAGCACATGTATTAGACGAAGCTGGTCAAGCAGCTTTCCAAGTAAGCGCGCGTGTGTGGTTTGAAACGAGCTTATACGAAGCAATTAAACGAGGAGAGAATTTAGATGGACCAACCATTTCTAAATATTGGTGCGCAGGGCGTGATAAAATTTACGGGGATAAGGTTGATTGGTTCAAAGAAATGGATTATGAATGGGCAATGAAACCTCACTACTTCTTCCCAAATTACAGATATTACAATTACCCATATGTATTTGCTCAACTTTTTGTTTACACATTGTACCAAACATACAAGTCCAAGGGCTCCGAATTTGTTCCCAAATTCAAAAAATTACTTTCTATGGGTGGAAGTCAGTCTCCAGAGGATTTAGCTAAAGTTGTGGGATTAAACCTAACCAAACCTGATTTCTGGAAGAAAGGAATAAAACAATACGGTAATTTTGTTGATCAATTAGAAAGTCTAATCAATTAATTTTTTTTATTTTCATTATTTAAACATTTTTTAAATAGTTAATAAAAGAGAATTATTTAAACAAATTATTTTAGTTCAGTTATCTTCTTTTTAAGTAATTGGAGATTTCTTAATTATAATTCCAGTTCCCTTAATTTTTCCTTATTTTCAAGTACTTTTTCGTGAGTTAAATCGTAGAATCTCCAAAAAAGCAAAAAAACAACGATCATTAAAATAACTGGAAAAAGAGCTAACTGAATCCATAGCATGAATAATTCGATTGGTGTCAAGCCTTGAGAATTAATTATTGGTAGAGTTATACCAGTTAAAATTTGAATAAGAGAAGTGAAAAGAAATTCGATTGCTGACGAAAAGTAAATTACGAAAGCCAACATCCCATAGACTAAACCTTCATATCTTTGGTTTGTAGCAACGATATTATCATCAATGACATCACCTAAGAGAGGATTAAGTAATACCGAAAAACAACCAGAACCAAATCCAAACAAAGCTATTAGTATTACGAGTGCTATTGAAAATGGTAGAAAAAGCATAAAAATCGTTGTTATACATAGTATAATAGCTCCATATACGATGGTTTTCTTATTGTCATTCAATTTATTACCAATATATACCCATATAGGAACTGAAACAAGTGTAGCTATTAAATTTACTAAGAACATCAACACAACAGTAGTAGTCTCTTCTCCTAGAATGAAGCGAATAGTGAAAACCAGATATAAATTGACTTGACTTGCCGATTGATACAAAAACACTGCGATGAAGTAAATGACAATATTTTTACGGAATATCTGCTGTTTAACCGAAACGATAAAGGGTTCTTTCTCTTGCTTCTCGTAATTCCTTAAGAATCGATCCAAATAAACCTCCTCAATCTTAACTCCTTTAAACGATGTAAGTAATAATATTAATCCTATAGGTGCTATAATTATAGCGTGAAAAAAGTATGATGAGGGGACTTCAAATTGAATGAAGATAGGAGGTATGAGTGATAAGTATGCTAAAACAAAACCTACCAGGATAGAAGTAGTAGATACATATCTACGCTCTTTTTGTTGTCTAAAATTATCAGGATAGACTGCTTTATAATTTATATAAAAAATTACTCCAGATATAGTAAATAATATAGAAAAAACCATTAGCCAACCAAAATTTAGAAAGTCTTCACCAGAGAAGTCAAAAAGCGCTGGTATATATAAAAATATATACGAAATAATCCAAGAAACGCCACCGATAATTATCCAAGGAAAGCGTCTACCTCTTTTTTTTGTGAACCTAAATTTTCGGTCAGATAAATAGCCAATCAACGGAGATATTAATGCACCTAATAATGCAGTAATAAAAAAAGCTAAATCCGTAAAAAAAGGATTTAAAGATAATTC
>JAHPYY010000057.1 GCA_019058515.1 Promethearchaeota archaeon | reverse complement strand
GCTACACCCAAGCGATTCAAGATTTTCTATATTAGAAGTAATTTCGATTTGTATTTGTATTTTAACTGATTCAATTTTTATAGTAGATATTTCCTCAGGATCCACAATATTTAGAGGATTTTTGTTATAGACAAATGTTTGAAGGGGATAGACAGATTCAATTTTCAAGTCATTAAAACCAATCAATTCTAACGACTGGAAGAACCCTATGTCTGGTAATTTAGGTCCCCAATCCCATCCAAACGAATATTGAGCTTTCCGTAAATAAGGGGCTCCAAGAAGAGAATCCATGCCGGTAGTTAAAGGATCTCCATGATTTTTTGTCTCTTCAAACGCTGTTTTTGTAGGGCTTCGAAATTTCACTCTTAATACATTAGTTTCCCTTTTAAGTAAGTGTTTGACTTCAAAATCGTGTATTATAAACATATTTTGCGTGGCACCAAGCAATTTCCCGTTTAAATACACATCAGAAATCGTATCCAATCCCTTAAAGCGAAGCAAAATGTGTGAATGATCCAAAAAGTCTTCAGTTACATCAAATTCGGTTGTATAAATCCAATCTGAATTGTAAACCCAAGATACTTCATGTTCGTTTTCCCCGTAAAAAGGATCCTTGATTATGCTATTTTTAATTAACGCTTCAAACACGCTTCCTGGTACTGGAGCGATTATATCAATTTCTTTTTCTTCATGGATGAGTCTCCAAATGGTGTTTAGTGGAAATATTTCAACTTTTCTCATATTATTATTAAGGGTTATGTTTAGTTGTAGTCTATGTAGCAGATAGAATTAAGATTAATATTTTTCTTAATTAGTTTTTTCAATTTTCCTCAAGTAATTTTCTGTTCTTTTTAAAGGGTATAATTGGATACTCTTATTAATATCTATTAAATTTTATAAAATATGGCGAAGAAATATATAACTATTCTACAAATCCAAGCGTTGTTGACACGGATAACGACGGTTTTAATTATGGCGATGAGATTGCTTTAGGTTACGATCCAAACGATCCTATAAGTACTCATGGTGATTCTATTGTTCTAATAGCTGTACCAACGATTATTGTAATATTGGTAATAATCGTATATTTTCTAGTTAAAGATAGGAGCGATAAAGAACCTCAGCTTCAATAATCCCTATGTTATGTTAATATTTTATTACTTTTTCTTTTTTAATCCAAATTTCCGTTCTAATTTGAGACGTTTCGACAATTTTTCGACACGATCAACTTTGAATATATGGTTTTGTATTGATATTAAAATCTGCCACACAAATATCAGAAATTAAAACAGCTAAAATTCAAAACTTTGTATGGTTTTGAATCTAATCTACATTTACAACTTGAATTCCTTTTTAATTTGGTCTGTTTTATACAATTTTAAATTTTATCTTAAGGAATATTTTGAATCAGACCAATAATTAAATTTGTAAATAAACAATATAATTTATTAAAGTATTATTTAAATAAGAGACAGAAAATACTAAGAAGTATATATGAACCGTAAAGAACAGTACAAACGCAAATTTGACTTTATAATAGATAAAATTACAAATCTACCAGATGAACCTATTGAAAACGAGTTTTATATGGATGCTCTTTTTTACCGAATTCAAGTCTCTATTGATGCTGTTATGGACCTTGTAGCAATGTTATGCAAGGATGTAGGGATCACAGTTAAGGACGATTACAAAAATATAGATGAGATAGAAAAGACACATCTCTTTAAAAAAGAAACAATTAACGATTTACATCGATGGAATGGATTGAGAAATGTGTTGGTTCATAGATATAATAAAGTAGAAGAAGATACAATTCTTAAGAATAAACCACATATTGTAAAAACACTAATGGATTTTATAAAGAAAACAGAGGAATTCATACTTGACAAGTTTAATAACTCAAGATGAAGTAAAGAACTATTTAAGCTTTTGCAATAAATATTGGACCGTTCTTTATGGAAGTTTTCTAAATGAAGACTTTATCCCGGGTAGATCTGACATAGATGTGGCAATTATCAGCCAAAGTGAGAAGGAACAATCTAATTTTGATCTAATGCAAAATATATTAAAATATAATTCCCCTCCCTACGACATAAAAATTTTTGAGTTATTACCATTATACCTCAAAATCGAAATAGTAGATAATTACGAGGTCGTGTTCGGAGATCCATTGGAAATTTCCGAATATTTCTACAAATATCGTAAAATATGGAAAGATATGGAAACGAGAATTAAAGAGAATCAATTCAACGGGATTAAAGAAAAGATTCGCTTGCTAGAAAGCCGAAATTTATATACCAAAAAACCTAATTAGAAATATTCTAATTGTTATTATCCTAGTAATACAGGTAAAAAAGGAAGGTATATATGCGAAGCTTTTCTCTTTTTGGTTTTATATTAATTTAAAATCATATGTATTAATTTTCATTTGATAAACTAAAAGGAATACACCTTAAGATTTTCTATTCTCTCAAAGTGCTCCTTATTTTTTATAATAATTATGTGAAAATTATTTGTTAAAATGATTGCTACTATTAAACAATCAAAAACTTCTATTTCTTGACCTTTTGCTTTTAATTGCAAATGCAACTCTACTGCATATTTTGCAGCTTTTTCATTTAAAGAAATAATAGTTAACTGGGTTAAAAAACCTTCCAAATCGTTATATAAAATGTTGTACTTTTGTTTTGATATTTTATGTTTTAGGATCTTCAATTTATAGATTCCATGATAAAGCTCAAAAATAGTAGGAGTAGTTATTGCATAAGTTTCGCCATCAAAATTATTAAACACATTTTTTAAAGATTGATTCCCATTTAAAATTTCAATACGACTACTTGTGTCTAAAAATATCATATCACAGTAAATCTCCTTTCTACATCATTTCTTAGTTCCTTTTGGTCTAACTCCATGATTTGAAAATATTCTTCTGGTAAATTTTTCCATACCCCAAAAAATTTTTTGATATTTTTCGGCTCTAAATTAATATTTAAGATTCAAGCAATCACATCAGAAATGCTTTCATTTTCTCTTTTTCTTTCTAACAATTTTTCGTATATTGTCCTATCAATCTTTATTGTTTTTAAAGTCATGATATTCAATAGAATATAAATAACTCTATTATTTAATCTTGTCAATTAGATTTATAATTTAGACGTAAGTCAAATAAATCGTGTAAGAGTTTGATTCGAACAATCTAAAGCTCTGGAGTAAGGCAAAATGAAATCGATGAAAACAAGACTTACGCTTTAAATCCCGAACCTTCTGGAAGGAGAATATATTGGAATTCGTTGTTAGGAGATACCCTCTTTACCAGATGCAAAAATCAAAGGTATCACGATTCTGATATTGACATGCTAGCTACATATTCAGAAGCCATATACAATACAAATTCCACTGACCCTGATGCTGACGACGATTTACTATTAGATGGAACTGAGGTTTCAGGAAAACCAGGATATACAAGTGATCCCATTCTTCCGAATACGGATAATGTCGGTTTGAACGATGGTGATGAGATTGCTTTAGGTTTCGATCTAAACGATCCTATAAGCATACCTGGTATAATTGTTGTTTTAATAGTTGTGTCAACGATTATTATAATATCCGCAATAATTGAATATTTTCTAGTTGAAAATAGGAGCGACAAAGAACCTCTGCTTCAATAGCCCCAATAGTAAATTTTAATTTCTAAATTATTGGTACCTTCCGAAGTAAGATATTGAAACCTAATTATATCATGTACAAAAGGCATCTAAACAAGATTTTTTGCACTCACTCAGTATTTTAATAAGAGTTTTAATAAGAGTGTTTCCTTATAGTTCTTAACGCAAAAGGCCGTTAATAAAGTGGCGATAATATGGTAAAAAGTAGAATGGCGTGGAACATACGCTCTTGTGGTATCGTATTTCTAATATTTTTGAGTTTTTACCTTTATTCTGGGCATAATGTAACTGGAGAACCGCCCCTTGAAATATTGATTGCGTGGGAGATTTATATATGGTTCGTCGCATTCCCACTGTTGTTAATTGCAGTAGAAAATCCGTTTAATATAAATATGCAGAGTTTTCAAAAACGCAAAGAAAGGTTAAAAGCGATTAAGAAAAAGAAACGAGACGAGGAATTCGATAAATGGTTAATGGAGTGCGCTCTATATAACTGTCCGTACTGCAACTCCAAGAACGAGATCACCGATTACGATGTGTGTGCCTTTTGCGGAAAACCCAATCCAAGACAATTTCAAAGTGATAATTAAGTGATGTTTAAGAAGTGAACAGAGACGAAGAATCTTGTGAACTTCTTCATCAGGATTGGCGATAGGAAATAAAACTAAATGGCTAATTTTAGATCTAACTACATTTATAATTTGGGATTTTGGAACTTATCAAATTTAATAATCAAAAACGAGGTGTAAATTTGACTTTTACAGTTTTGGCTCAAATGAAATCCTCGGAGAATTATTTAATATAACTTTTTTCTTCAGAATAAGAGTATGTTAAATTCTGTCCACTCCATTTAGAAAGTAAAATCGCAAATATTGGGGCTATCTCCTTTATAAAGTATAATTTACAATTAATTGGTCTTTTATAGTAAACTTTCTATAGAATATCAGTGATAATAGGTTGATCTAGATTTAGCTTTTAGTCGTTCAATCAAGGATTAAACTACCGCGGAAATGCATATACTAAATACGCACTATCTTTTGGTTTAGGAGAAATCTTTTCAGTTTCATATCTGAAATGAATAAGGATCATTTAATACCTAAATCTCAGTCATTAAGAAAGTCAATATTAGTTTCCGAGCGCCTTTATCTCGTTCAGAATTTAATTCGAAAGTTCTTTTGTTATCTTGTTTTTTCCAATATTTAGGCGCTTTTCCATTTATTACATCTTTAACAATCTCCCTCAAAATGGAAGTAATTTTAGAAATCTCTTTTATATCTCCCTTCTCATATACATTTAAAATTTTCTTAAAGGAAAAACTATCAATTTTGCCCGAATTTGGAATCGGAAACAGTTTCTTAAATTGACAATCGTACTTCTTTAATGTATTCTGTGCGAGCTCAACTGGAAGTAGGTAATACGAGAAGAACTCCTCAAATTCAGTTAATTCTCCTGTAAAAGGATTTCTTCGGTCAAAAAGAAGTTGCCAAAAGAAAAGTTGCATTGCCTTTACCTCGTCATCCCAAAATGCTGGGAATTCATTTCTATGTGTGTTAAAGCTTTGTTCCGCATTTTTAGCGTAATCCCTTAATTTGGCTTCCATAATGGTCGAATATTCCAATAGAGTATCGAATAGCGAACCCTTTACATTTTTTTGGAGTAATTCCTTAATATTTTTATTATTTATCATGAGATTCTGTTTTAAGTGTTGCTATATTTACTTTATTTAACAGAGGTTTTTTTATTTTTACAGTACTCCGTAATTTTATCAGGATTGCTCGAGTACCCATATCGAGTATGGATCTCTTCTTCACTAATGCCTTCGAGTTCTGCTAACAATCTTGTGTCGATTAAATTACCCGAAATGTTTAGTTTCTCTATATAATAGGATAATCCCTTAAGTTCGCTAATTTTATTATTAGAAATATCTAATGTTTGTAATTCTTCAAGGGAATCTAAGCCTGATATCTCCGAGATGTCGTTATTCCATAGGTATAGATGTCTTAATCCTACTAATGTATCTAACCCCCTAATAGTTGTTATGCAATTATTGTGAAGTATTAACTCTTCTAACAATTCTAACGATTTTAACCCTGTTATCTCATCAATTTGGTTAGCTGAAAGATTTAAGGTTTCTAATTTGGTTAATGAATCTAATCCTTTAATTTCAGAGATATGGTTGTCTGATATATCCAATTCGATTAAATTAATGTTTGAGTCCAAACCTTTTATCTCTTTTATGAGGTTTTGAGAAAGGTCAAGAATTTTCAATTTTGTTAAAAATTCGAAGTTCTCAATCTCGTTGATTTTATTACCAGCAAGGTTTAAAGATTTTAGGTTTTCTAACTTATGAATTTCTTTGATCTCCCTTATTTGGTTAAATGATAAATCTAGTTTTTTTAAACTTTTTAGCGAATTTAATCCTTTAATTTCAACAATTTCATTTTTAGACAAGTTTAACTGTTCCAAATATTCTAAAGTATCTAATCCTTCTATTTCAACAACCTTATTTCTGGATAAATCTAATTTTTCGAGGTGTACTAAGGAATAGAGACCATTAATTTCTTGTATTTGATTTTGCCCTAAAAATAACCATTCAAGGCTCTTTAAAGATTCTATCTCTTTTAAATCAGAAATACGATTATTAGATAAGTTTAATACATATAAATTTTCTAGATATTCTAATCCTTCCAATTCCGAGAGAGCTTCAACTCCTAAATCTATTAAAGATAACCAGTGATTATTAACCTTGTACTTTTTTTCCTTGTAATAGACAAATTGCTTCTCTTCATCTTCGATGTTTGCAACCATAACTTATCATCCTTATTTCAGAAAATTAAATTTAGTCAAATTGAATCTAATTGTATATATTCGTTTAAATAGATCGAAAAACACGATTATTTGTAAATCCCATTTCCAATTAATTTTGCTTTACCTACCTTTTTTGGGAATTTTTTTATCTGATTTCCTGTAATTTGTAACCATTGAATCTCGTCTATCTCTTGAAGAACTTCAGGAAATACTTTAAAGTTATTGTTATTCAACTCTAAATAATAAAGCTGGCTCAATTTTCTAAGAGATTCTGGGAGATTCTCCAAATTATTATTATTTAATTCTAAATGCGTTAAACTCCTAATATTTCCAATACTTTCGGGAAGAGCAGTTAATTTATTATTGTTTAGATGTATTGAATTTAGTTTACTAAGCTCAGAAACAGTATCAGGTAAATATGCCAAATTATTATTATCTAGTATTAATGCATTTAATTCCCTTAATTGATTTATAGCTTCAGGAATCCTTGTTATTTGACTATCAGTCAAACTTAAGGTATTAAGGCTTTTAAGATCAAATATTACTTCAGGAAATATTTCTATTTTACTACTATCTAATTCTAATAGGATGAGTTTCTCTAAATCAACCAGGGTATTGGGGAGATTTTTAATTTTACTCTCATAAATGGATAATTCAGCCAGATTTGAAAGATTTCCAATCGATTCAGGTAATTTGATTAATTTTTTTTCGGTGATTGATAACTCCTCTAAAAAGATAAGATTTTTAATGTTTTCTGATATTTGAGATATACCACAATTATTTATTCTCAATATTACAATTCGATTTTTTTCATTAGTTCTAATAATCACATGTTTGTTAGTGTCTTTTTCTAGTGTTTCTATAAATATTAGCTCTTTATTATTCAAAATGTGTCGATCGGATATATTTAATATTCTACTCATGGTTTCTATTAAGATATATTATTTTTAGTATAAAAAATCATATAAGGTTAGTTTCCTGACCTCGATAGATTATATATGTTGATTAAAAAATGTTCTTTTATATAAATTATAACCTTCTATTCGTTTATAAATATCATAAAATCGTCATTTAGTATTAATTCTCCTTATATATTATTTCATAATTAATTATTTCATTGCTTAACTTTAAGATATCACCGTTTAAGTAATGTGAATCGATATGTGAGTTAAAACACTTTATCATTTTTATAGAATTTGTTACCTCTAATTTGTCGAGATAAGTTTTAAAATTCTTTCGATCATCTTTGCCTTTCCAAATTGTTGGAGCTTTTCCATTAATAATAGAAGCAAGAACTTTACTAAACATGATTTCATAATTTTTTCCTTGCGTACCATCACTGCCCTCAATTCTTCCTGTGATATAGCTGTGACCTAAACCCCCATAATCATTCCTTTGTGGCATTGCCCATAACGAGAAATATGTACAGGAGTATTTGTTTTCATGGCCTGTTTTTTGATTTGAGACTCTTATAGCTGTTCTCCAATGATGGAGGGGAAAACTTAGAATATCGTAAAATTTTAGTTTACCTGTTTTTGTATCTCTATATTGCACTCCTGTAAGGGGATGTCTAAAATCTGTCAAAATCATATCAAACATTAGTTGTAATATTTGGTACGCTCGATTTGTTTCCCAAATAATTCCAACATTTTTTTCGTCAGGATATTTGTCGTAATAATTTCTAACTTCTGATTTTGAGGGATTTGGGTATTTTTTTTCTATTTCTTCAGCATATTCTTTATATTGAACTTCTAGGGTGAGATGGTAATCTAATAGGGTATCAAAAAGAGTATCTTTTAAGATCCCATTTTCACCTATAAGCGTTTCTCTGACACCCAAATTCTTTTTTGTAAAATATTTATTTCTTGGCCATGGTTTTTTAATATATTCTACAAAACCATTATAATTATCAGTACTTATTTCTCTCAATTCTTTTAGTGTTGCTCCCAAACTTGCTAATTCAATTTGTAGGTTTATTGGCAATTTCAAGAATTTTTTAAGAGTCTCTGTATCGCTGAGAAAAGAAGCCAAAAATTCTCTATTTAAATGATTTAGATTGGGCATTATGGGATCAATTAGTGTATTTATCGCATCAAAATAGGAAGAATCGGTGCTATATTGCTTGAAATCGTTGAAAATTTTGGTAAAAATAGAGTTAGGAGGATACATTGTATAGCTTTTAGTTGTATAGCTTTTGGTGGTTCCGGTTCCTTCCGCAACCTTCACAGTCCTTTTAAATCCAAATGCCAATAGAGATCTAAGCACGGCACCGCTATCTTTCTGATCGAGGTTTTTGCTATCTAAGCACGATATCCCGAATTTCGTTAAAATGTCTGATACTTCATTGATGTTAGAGTAGTATCCGAACGAGGAAAATCTCCCTAAATTATTCTCCCCAAAATTGAGCATACCTGCCTGTAATAAGATGTAACCAACATATCCGAACATGTCAATCATGGCGTCATCTAACAGCTGGAGTAGAGTAATCTCATTGTAAGTAAAATCTTTTTCTCCAGAAAAAGCTCTATCAGCAAGCCAATAATATTTCTTTTGTAATTCAGAATTACCTTGAATAAATTGTAGGTAGGCCCTACAAAAGTCCTTGTAGTCCAACTTATAGGAATCTATTCTGTTGTTTTCCCTATCAACTTCATACCAGGAAAATTTGGACACATCGCTGAAACTCTTGCTTAACTCGTCGAAGTATTCTTTAGTATACACTCCTTCAGGATTGTGCAATTTTAATAATTCTGAAGTCACGCTAAGGTCCTTCACATTTAATTTAATCTGTTCTATGAGAAGATACAAGTCCATGATTTTTTCTTGGGTGGAATCCTTTTCTAGGAACTTTTTGTTAGTAGGAGGAAGGTGTATTAAGTTTTCGAGATTTGCCTTATTGGGTTGTGGTTTAATCTGTCGATATAACCAATATTTATCCTCTTGCGAAAAATCAAACTTCAAATCATCAATTCTGAGTGCGGGATTAATGAGGTTAACTTGTGTCTCGAGGTTTAAATTTGAATCTCCGTCAGTTAGAGAAAACACGGTTAGGAGTTTTACGCCACAAGGGTTCTTATTCTCGTCCTTATACACATAGTCTTTATTGGTGTCAAGCAACGATTCTAAGAACTCAATCTGGAGCCATTCTTTGTTCTTTACCTCAAACGATTTAGCTTGGTTCTTTTCTTTAAACAAATCAGGATTCAAGGGATTGAAGAAGCTACTCGAAAGCAACCTTCCCTCCTTGTTTGTTAGTAAAGCGTTTTGTACTCTATTGCCATCAATGTAAATCCCATCAATCCATCCCTCTTTGATTTTTACTTTAGTTCCATCCACTTGCATGAGCCCTCTTGTCGTCAGCTTTTTATCGTCGTGGGTGATGATTCGGAAGGACCCTTGTAATTCCCCTTCGACGGTGAGCTGATTTCCTCTGGTATCAAAAATGTTCTTTTTCTTAATTCCTAATTTTTCTAATTGTTCGACGGTAATGGTCTTATCGGTAACAAGGTAATCAGCTTTCGACAAGGTTTCCTTTATGTCTCCTTGGGTAAATTGCGACACATCAATCGACTGCCAATAATCTAGCACATTCCTGAAAAAGCCCTCGAAAGTGCCATATTCTTCAAAAGTTTCCCGAGAAATAATCAGATTAACAAAAGCTTCGTTATCGTAGTAATTCTTCTGCTTTTTTCCCGATTGTGCTTCTAAGTTTATTTCGAAATTCTCGTAAAGCGCTTTTAAAGCCCTTTCTACTAGTTGATCAGTAGATTTGAAGATACTACTGCCTTCAATCGCGTTGTATATAACTTTTCTTAAGTCGTTTTCCCCTACTCGGGCGATAGTAAACACATCCAAACCAGAACCATCACGAGTTAGTTTTATATTCGGATTGTTGATTTGCTTGTAAAGGGATGAGAGAAACTTCCTGCCAAAATGAACCACAACGCTTCTATACGCAGCTTCCACGCTTTGCAACGCGTTCCTATTCTTAACTGCCGCCTTTGACGCTTCGTCGATGTAGTCTAAAAGCTGATGACCCTTAACGGGAAACATTTTCTCAAACCCTGGGGTGTCTAGCGACCAGAACTGGTAGGAGTGGAACTCTGCTCCGCTCATTTCGATAGCTCGGAGCAACGCTATGTTTTCCCTCAATCGCTTAAATAAGTTGGATCCGTAGCGAGAAGCAAGTTGAATCATCTCTAAATCGTTTTGGATTTCGGTCTCTATGTACGAAGACGCGTAAAGGGCTTGAGCTTGCAACGCTCTTTTAAGTACGGCGTTTTTGCTTGCATAGACGACCTGAGAGTCTATCTCGCTTTCTCGCCTTGCTCGAGCTCTGCTCCGTCGTTGCTTCACCTTTTTGCATACATACTGTTTAACGAGAGAAGGCTTATGATCGTCTTTTTCTTCGTACGCCAAAAGCGCGTCTCTGGATTTTCGAGCTTCTAGCAAGTAATTAAATTTAAACCACCAACTTTCGTTATTTGCGTAGTAAGCTACGGATAAGCCTTCGTAAAGCGCTTCTAGCACGGTTTTATCCCACCACTTGTTTTCAAGCCAAGCTGTTCTCACGGTTTGGTAAAGCGCGTTTAGCTCTTGGTCTAACGGAGATTTGAGAGGTATTACGGGAACGACGGTCTCAACGTACGCAGTAGTAGAGACATCGCTGGAAGTTTGGGTGGGTATTTCGTTCGGGGCGTCCGCATCTAGAACAGCGAGTTGAGATGGTTCTAATGGTTCTTCCCCAAGCTCAAAATCCGGATCTTCTAACCCAATAGCTTCTACTTCTTCGGAAGTTAACTCCTCCAGAGGTTCTACATCGTGTTCTATTGGCTGAAACCCTTCGAATACGGGAGCTACACCATCAGAGATAGTTCGAATCTGGACGCCTAATTCAGAGACGAGACGCTTGGCTCGGTTATCCTTATACCAGCGCAGGTTAGCGAGCAACGGTTTCTGGTGGTCTTTTACGAAAAGCCAAAAGATCTCCAAGAACGCCTTTTGATGGTCGGAAAGCCGGAATCGCTCAAATCTTAACGCTTCGTTCACTAATCCATCCATATTTTCTGGAGGATTAGGTCCGTATTGTTCAATAATTAATCGGTAAATAAATCCGGAGACCAACACCTTTTTTCCGGCGAAGATTTCCGATAAGTGAGTCCCGAACAAGCTATTCTTCCCGAAATGCTTTAACAAGTTAAGTAAATGAGTAAACTCGACCAAATCTCCTTTTGAATCATCGTTCATCTCAGCCTTGGCTAATAATTTCCTTGGAAAGATGTCGGACAGGCAAATATCGAGTACAGTGGTTTTGAAGTGTTTACCTTTAAATCTCTGGCGCTTGCCAAACTGATCTAGGTCTTCCTTTAATTTCCGCGAGTCTCCAAGCATTTGTTCGATGGTAAATCTAGTTTTGCTCTCGTCTAATTCCTGAAACGGGTCCGAGTTTGATCGTTTTTGTCGACGCTCAACTAAGTTTACGGGGTGGTTAGTAGAAGGCGTAATAATCGGTTCAGAACGCAAGGATTCGCCTGCGGAAGGTCTTAAGGTAGCGTGCATCAAGGATCCACCCATTTCCGCTTCGATGGGATCTACCAGTGGTTCTGGGTCGGTTTCCACCCGTGATTCTGGGGGGATCTCAATTTCTTTTTCCAAAATTGAGTTGGAATTGCTCACTGATTTTTCGGTATGCGCTATTTTGGACTTTTGATAGTTTTTAATTTGCCGTAAAGTCTTTTCAAACGCGCTATCGATGTCTACTCCGCTTGCGCCTTGAACATTAAAACTTTCCTCGTCGTAGTACTCGCGAGGGTTGGGGTACCTGTAACTGCGATAGTTGTCCTTAGCGATTTTCTTGGACGGGTTCGGCTCGGGTTCTATTTCTTTATTATTACTTTGATTACTTTCGGTCATATTTTTTTAAACCGTTATGGTATTTAGTTTAAGTTGTAGGTAGATAGTAACGAAAGGATTTTACTAAGTCATATTTTAAATCGGATTTGATCAATTCCTCATTATCAAAGTTTGAAAGTTGATTTTCTTTATTTTTGAAGTTTTTTTTTGAGATTTTCATCTTACTGGTTGTTTATAACTTAATTATTGGATTAACTTTTCAAAAGTATAAAATGAAAACCATATTTATCAAAACTCTTTTTTTTATATTACATAGATAACCTATAATAGTCTTATAGCAAATATTCCAGATTTTATTTATAAAATTTATTTTAGAATCATATACAATTTTATTATTTGATATATACCGCCATTTGATTATATATACGATTTGAAATATGAACTGTATATTCTTTTGAATATAAAATTGAAACTAAAATCGTATTATGCAAATTAAAGCTATTTTCAACATCTACAAATGAAATCTTTGAATAAACGGTTTTGGATTTGCTTTTTTTTGTTGATTGGAACATTGGATCATTACCCAAGTTTCTCTTTTGGATAATATTTATGTTTTAGATAAAGCATTATTTAAAAGTATTCTTTTTTTCAGCCATTAAAAAATAAGGAGAAATTCGTTCATTAAATGTAAGAGATATGATATGAGTATTGAGGTTGTCAGAGAAAGTGTTTCGTACCATCTTGAATCTAAATAATTATTTGGTAACACACATAATTTATCGCGTAAATAATTCGTTACACGTAAGGTTTACAATAAAAATGGATAAATTAACTCTTTTCCTTTTAAAAATAGTTAAATAACTACTCACAATTAGTGAATTAGGTTAATACAAGCTCATTCAATAATAAGAGAGTAAGGACTTTTATTAATTCTTGAATCATCGAATTCATATATTATAACTTCTAACGAAAATATTAGAGTGAATTTCTTTGAGAGTTTTTTAATGAGCATCAAAAATCTGCAATAATATCAAATAGTAAGTAGATTTCACCTAATTCAAGTCTGCCAAAACTCTGAAAAGATTAAAAAATAATAAAAAAAAGTATTTTAAAAAATTTCTTTATTTAGAATAGTAATAGACCAGCGCCGGCGTTAAAGAGTAGTAGAAAACCCATGAATATTGTCGCTGTCAGCGACATGACTACTAATAGTGTATTGATGCTTGGTTCTGCCGTGTCCTTGAAAGGATCTCCAACGGTATCTCCAGTAATAGAGGCTTTGTGAACTTCGGTCCCTCTTCGCTTATTTTAAATGCTTTCTCTCTTGAATGTCGTCTCTCACTTTTTTTAATTGCCATAATAACGCTTCGTTTAAATCTTCCTCCTCGTTTTCTGATCGATCGATTAAGGGATTAGGATATTCTGTGTTTATATAGGCGTTAGGATACTCCGAACTTAGATTGGTTTGTTTGTTTCTTTGGGTTTTACTTTCTTTTTTCTTTTTAGATTCATTAGGTTTTTTATGAATTACAAATTGATTATGAGCATCTCTAGGTCTTTTCCGCTTTAAACTATCAGGATAACTATTTATCATCAAGGAAAATATGTCAATTGGGTTACGATCAATCATCAAATAGTAGTATCCTTTACTTATTCTTGTTTCGTCGAAAATGTAAACTAAATCTCCTGGTTTTTCTTTTTCCTTTACTTTATGGCGAAAACCAAAAATTTCATTTAATTCTACATTTGTAATTTCAACTTCCCCAGAAACTCTCCCCAACTCCAATCTAAGCCTTTCAATAAATTCCCAAAAATTAATTTGACCTTCTCTATATTTTTTGAAAATCGATAAGCAAATAAGAGATTTTACTCCCAGTCTTTTTTTAATAATAAGTTCTAAATCGTCAATTTTTTCTTGATCAACCTTGAAGCTTTTTGGTTTTTTATTATACATATATTTTAAGTTGGCAAGGTAGCTGGAGCTAAAACCCCAATAAATCGACAAGTCAGTTAATTTAAACTTGTAAACCCTTTCTGGAAAAAGTAAAGCTAGTTCCTCGGGGAAAAATTGTATCAGTCTTCTCAAGGTTTTAATAAAGTCTAACGCCGTGAAAAGTTTTTTTAAGAATGGGATTTTAATTTCAGATTTCCTCAACTTTTTAGAATTTGACTTGTCCATGACTGATTCGGTGTTCTTTATTATTATAAAAAGTTATATCGCAGGTATTTAAAGCAATAGAAAGTTTCAAATTCCTATGTTAAGTATCACAATTCTATCGTTGAAAATTTAAACTGGATTTGCCATTTCTTATAAAAAGTTAAAAATAATAAAAAAAAGTAGTTATAAAATTTCTTTATCTAGAATAGTAACAGACCAGCTCCAGCGTTAAATAGCAGCAGAAATCCCATAAATATAGTTGCAGTAAGTGACATCACGACTAGCAGGGTATTTATACTCGGACCAGCGGTGTCTTTTCATCAATAATCCACTAGATGTGGTTATTTTGAATGGGTCACCTACCGTGTCCCCTGTAATTGATGCTTTGTGAACTTCAGTTCCTTTTCCTCCGAGATTACCGTCCTCAATCCACTTTTTCGCATTGTCCCATGCCCCACATATGCTCTTTTCTTGAGATAAGACAAGATCAGCATTGGACATCATCACTGCGAATACGAATCCTGATAAAATTGCTCCAGCTAAGAACGCTCCAAGAGCTGCTACACCAAATATAACTCCAACCGTTATTGGAATTACTATTGAAATGATACTTGGAAGAACTAACTCCCTAAGCGAGCCTTTAGTAGCGATGTCAATCGTCTTCGCAAAATCAGCGGGTTCTTCTCCTTTTAATATTTTAGGATTAGTTTCAAACTGGCGCCGAATTTCGTCTACCATTTTAGCGGCGTTTCTTTGAACTGCAAGTATTAATAGCGCAGAAAACAAGGCAGGAACGACTACTCCAATAAAAGCTCCAATCAATACATTGATATTAAGGAGGTCAATTCCGCCCTCAGAGATCTCCGCTTCTTCGGTAAAGGAAAAGAGCAAAGCTAGTACAGTTAAATTAGCAGCACCAATAGCGAATCCTTTGGTAATAGCCTTAGCAGTGTTTCCAGCAGAATCTAAACGATCTGCGGTTCGAATTACTTCGTCTCCTAATTCTCCTTGTTCAGCAATTCCTCGAGCGTTATCAACGATCGGTCCGTACGCGTCGTTTGATACGATGGTTCCTACGATAGCAAGCATTCCAACAGCCGCCATCGCTACTCCAAATATTCCCGCTAACCAGAAAGAGATCGTCATTGCAACCACTATTCCTAATGCCGGAGGTACAACGCTTATAAGGCCGTAGGAAAATCCAGATAGAATAACGACTGCATGACCTTCTTTAGCCGCCTCTGCCATGTTTCGCGTGGGTTTTCTGTCGTCTCGAGTGAAATAGTCGCTAGTAAATCCTAAGATAATACCAGAAACGAGTCCAACGGCAGAAGTTCCCCAAATTCTCCATAATAAACCGATTTCGTTGACGGTTAATCCCGGTTCAAGGGATAAAAACACCGTGAACAACGCAGATAGACCAAAGTAAATTAAGGTCGCCAAATAAGTTCCTGTATTTAATGCTTTTCCAGGGTCCTCGGAACCTCTTATTTTTATCAGGTATATACCTATAAGTGAAGAGATTAATCCTACGCTACACAAAATTATAGGAGCGATTACAAGCACTGCAGTTCCCGCTTCTGATAGAGTTACATCTAATATCGGGGAGCTTAACACTCCCACTATGCTAAAAGATGCAGCCAACATCATTGCTGCCACTATTGACGCCACATACGAGTCAAAGAGGTCGCTTCCCATCCCGGCAATGTCTCCTACATTATCCCCTACATTATCTGCGATAGTTGCAGGATTTCGGGGATCGTCCTCGGGTAAATTATATTCCGCTTTTCCAACTAAATCAGCACCTACATCTGCAGTTTTTGTATATATTCCTCCTCCGCATTTCATGAACAGTGCGATACTCGAAGCTCCGAAACTAAATCCTAAGACAACTATGGGGGTTTGAAAAATCCAATAAATAACTGAAACCCCTATTAAAGCGACACCAACAACGGTTAATCCCATTACACTTCCACCCAAAAAACTAATATCGAATCCTTTTTTGGTACTAACTGTGCATCCTTGGGCCGATCTCGTGTTCGCTTTAACGCCTACATACATCCCTAACCAACCAGCAAGCATAGATCCTACCGCACCAACTACATACGCAACGGCTTGCTGCCAATTAAGAGCCCCCGGAGTAATCGGAGAGGGGAGTAAAAATAAGAGGATTAAAAACAATCCTAGAACGAAAATCGCTAATACTTTATATTGGACTTTGATGTACGTTTTCGCTCCATCCTCAATATAGCCTGCAACTTCGACCATTTTTTCATTTCCGGGATCTTCCTTCAACACTAAGTACCTGAAGTACAACGCCAAAGCAATGGAGAGTATCCCTGCAATTAATGCAACAAGTAAAATCATTGGTACATACATATTTTCTTACCTTTGTATTGTTCTAATTTGTTTGTAATACGAGTTGTTTTGGTTAAATTATTAATATTTAAACTATTTGCTGATATCCTTTAAATATTTTCAATTTTTAAGTAATTCATTTAATTAAAGGTTAATAGCGAGAAATTCGATGAAGAGGTTTATCAGAATTAAAAACTCTTAGAAATAAATTATTAAAACAAGGGTTCAGTAAATCTAGATATTTTATTAATCAATTGCTTTCTTTTTCTTAAGATAATTAGGAATATGAGTTTTTTCGCAATTTCTTCTAGAAGCCAGATTGTCCCATAGCATATCTAGCTTAGTTTCAAGAGCCTCGTCAACGAGTTCCCTTTTATCTTCCCGACTTTCTCTTTTTTCTGACATTCTTTAACCAATTTTAAATGAATTATAAACCACGAATATTTCCTGAAAGTAACATGCCTCATGTCATTCGATCGTTGGTTTTGGTACGTCAGTAGGTCAACCATGTGCGTAGATCATCTAAAATGGGCCCAAAATTTTTAGTGGATATTAAGTTGTTTAACTCGTATGGGTCTTCTTTTAAATCGTATAATTCATCAATATCTCGATGATTGTAAACATATTTGTATCGATTACCCGTGTAGGCTCGGGTAAAATTTATTCCTTGAGAAGCTAATTTTTCGAAATTAGGACATAAAATTTTAGGTCCTCCACTCATTTCCCCATGAGCATAGTAGGTTTGGTGATCGTTAAGAAGAAGTATGATATTTGGTCGTTTGCTCATTGATTTAGTAAATTAACACTTATAAATAAAGAATTTGGGGAAAAATTGCGGGAGGGACGAAAGTTGGTAATAATTGAATATTTAAATACCTTAAAATTGATATGCTTCTTTATACTATTTATATCAATAACTTAGAATAGGTATGATAAAATGGGGATTGAATCTCTTACAGATTTGGAAATAGTTTACGGAACATTTACACTATCGTTTGTATTGATTTCGATTCTGCTGGGTGTAATTTTCTTATATAAGTCGGCTAAGTTAAAGCGTAAGGACATATTTACGCTCGGTATTGCGTGGATTTGTTTGAGTTCTCCTTGGTGGGGAGACGGATTTTCATTTCTCACGGTTATATTATTTAATTCTGCTCTTGAACCTTTCATCTACTTAGCATTAGATAACGTTTTTATTCCAGTCGCAATTCTTGCGTGGATGTATTCGTTTACTACTATTTTGTATCCAGATTCAAAAAAAGTTATACTTACAATATTCCTTGTATTCTGCATCGTTTACGAAGCAATTATAATCGTACTCCTCTCGATAGATCTATCTTTGATTGGGACCATTAAAGAAACGTTTTACTATCAACCAGAGTTAATTCCTATGATTTTCCAGTTGATTGCGTTAACAATTACTATTGTTACGGGATTGATGTTCTCCTTTAAATCTTTGAAGATAGAGGATGAAATTTTGCGGTGGAAAGCTCGCTTTCTTTTGGTCGCATTTATTTCTTTTTTTTTAGGAGCCTTAATTGAAACCGTTATAGAAATGAATGCTCTTTCCATCGTATTCGTAAGATTGATTTTAATATCAAGTGCTATAGAATATTATCTCGGATTTTTATTACCCGATCGTATTGCTGAGCTATTGACAGGAAAAAAGAGTTCAAATTAATTTTTTTTTTTTTAATTCCTAATTTTGAATTAATATACTACTTCTAGAGTTATTTTGCATTTCATCAAAAATAAAAAAATTGAAAAAAAGTTGGTTTAAATTGATTAAGCTTTAGTTATTAATTTACTCCTCATTTTTTCTAACTTTTCTCCGTGTAAGTCGTAAAAGTAGAGAAACATAATTGCAATTCCCGCTGCTATTGCTGGAAAAAGGCACATAAGCATTTTTAAGCCAATTACTACGTCTACTCCTGGATTTGGAACGTATCCTCCCGCCCAACTTGTACCTGAAAACACAATCGCAACAGTGGATATGAAGAAAATTACGGAAAATCTGTGAACAAACGCGTTTGTACCGTAAAAACTAGCAGATCTTTTAGCGCCCGTGTTTAATTCGTCCTGATCAATAATGTCAGCCATTAATATGTCAAAGTAAAACAATATGCCAGAAATACCGAAACCTACTCCTCCAGCAGCAACGAATCCTAACACGAGACTAACTTGATCGGTGGAAAAGAACACATAAGGTACGAACGTCCCAATCATGATTGCTAGTGAAATCATGTAGGCTTTTCTCATACCGAACTTCGCCCCTAATTTCCTGTGGATTGGCATAACTACGGCTGCTACCACGAAAGATACAACTAGCGACATCCCCGCGTATAAAAATGCGGTTATTCCGAATACATATTCCGCGTAAAGCGGATATATAGCAGGTAACATCGTCAAAATGTACCATGTGCTCATATTGCACAAGGTTAGCATAACAAAAGTCTTATTTTTGAAAGAGAGCTTTAACGACTCGAAAAAACCTGGACGTTTTTCGAACTGCTCAGCGGCTTCTTCGCGTTCTCTTATACCAAGAACAATAAATAATATCCCAGTTACTGCCACAATTACAGCGATAATTACGCCTGTTACGATATAAGTAGCTTGTACGCTTACCCTTTCCGCAAGATCTAATGTTCCCGGAGTTATACGTGGTATAAATAAACTTGGAAACACAAACGCAAATAATATAGCGAAAATCGTTATTATTCTAAGCACAATGTTTGCTTTTGTCCTTTCTTTCTCGTTTAACCACATTTCTGGGAAAAGAGATTTCACATTTACATCAAAAAGCGTGTAAATAAGCTCGAAAAGTATAATAATTGTTAAAAAGTACGCAAATTCCACTCCCATCCCAATTGGAACCGTAAAGAGAAAGATCATCATTAAACAGAGCGGGACGAAGGCAATCAAAATGAAGAACCTACGCTTTCCTAATTTGCCATATTTTTTCCTATCCGAAAAAGATCCAAGAATTGGGTCGTTAAAAGCGTTCCAAATCCCCCAGAGTACATACGCCAACCACATTAACCACAAATCTATTCCAACGACAGCAAAATAAAAAGTAAAGATTAATCCTTGAAATACTTGATAGGTCATCTGATCTGGGAAACCATTAAGTCCGAAGAAAAACCTTTCTTTAAATGAATACTGCGACTCACTCACTTTTATACCCTAAAGAGGTAAATTCTATTAAATAAGATTTAGTTTTTGGATAATATAAAAGTATAGATTCTTGTAAACCTAACTTTCACCTAAATGAAAGGACATGGGATTTCATTAGAATATGTTAAAAAAGAAAGAAAATAAATTATTGTTCAATTATTTTAATAATATAGCTAGAGCGCACTATTTTTATCGTAGCTGTCGGGGTCTCCTTCAGACTCGAGGTATTCAACATAGTGTTTTAAACATTTCAAGAAAATTTCCCCAGCTTTTTCTAGAACGAAACTCATAGCTTCGTCGTCAAATTCTGCCCATAAAGTAACTTCGGTGATGTCTCCTTTTGGGTTAAAGATATACCCCATTTTTGACATAGGACCTGTTTGTTCGTCCGTAACTCTTTCGTTAGGGACATCCTCGATTCTCTTCGAGGTGATATCGCCGACATTAGTCTTCACGAACCAAACACCTGGTTCGGTTTCGTTCATTTCTCTAATAACGACATTCCAATTAGGAAAATTAGGAACGTCGTCTACTACACTATATACTTTTTCAACTTTAGCATTGATTTCTGTATTTACTTCAATTTTTGCCATTTTAAAACTTCCAGAGATAAGTGTAAACTAATTAGTAAAGTATTAGCTTGAATTTTATTTAAAGATTATTTGGATTAGCTAGCTATTTAATTTCTTAACTAAAATACTTGATTTAATTTTACTCTTTAAAGTAATCAAGATTAAGAGTAATATTAAATCTCTATAAAACTAAATTTCAGGCTCTTGCGAATTATATTTTCGTTTTTTCTTCTCGTGCAAATCAATCATATCAATTTTAAGTTGTTCTAAAGCCTCACCGTGATAAGGAAAAAAGAAAATAAAGATCAAACTAATAGCATGCATTATAAACTCACGTTTTATTGTAATTCTATTTAAGGTGTTGTAATATCCTTTGTTTATGGAAAATCGTGAAACTACAGTTTCACGATGATAATAACATCACTATGATAGTACTTTTTACCAAGTTTTTTGCACTTTTCTTCGTAAATGCGAAAAACTAGTTAGATCTTTAGAAAGATCTAACATAAAAGGAACAACCCGTTCTAATCTCTTTCAAAATCTATGAAATTAAAAGGTCTAGTAAAAAAATAATGAATATAAAAGAAAAAGATTATTTGATTGAATAAATTAATCCTTTTCCAAGACATCACATTCGTCAATCTTATCGTAGGGTAAGCATACTGGAAAAAGCATTAGTTTAAATCTGCAATTAGATAAGCAGAACCAGTATAGACTTTATTAAGGGTAGTCACAACAATACACAAAATTTATCCTATTCCGTCTTTCCTCTGCATTTTGGTTTTCCTTTCCTCTTTTAAGATTAAGTCTCTCATATATTATCACTCATTAATCAGAAACTTTCAATGTCACCTTTTAATTTCTTAGATTCTGGCGAATTTGGAGGGATTATTTTAGTAGGTCCTCCTATTTTACCTTCTATTATTTCATGTTCGGGTATTATCTTTTTCAATTCATTAATTATGCTTTTTTTTTCATTTTCATAAGTTAATAAGACTACTGAAGGTCCTGTATCAATTGAAAAATAGACTGTAAAACCTTGATTTTTACGCAATTCACGAACTTTATGCATAACTTTTAAAGAATTTGGATTCCAAGCGATTATATTATTATTTTTTACTGACATTACTACTGAATGTAGACATAATGTATCATATTCAGCTAATTCACCTATTTTCTTTAAATCAGAATTATCTAATGCATCAAAAAATTCGAATATCAGATTTTTCCTTTGCTCCAACCAAACAGGAAAAAAAAGTGATTTTGGTGCAATTTCATGGGCTTGATGTGTCTTCAAATCAGATTTCATTGGAATTGTCAATAATGAAATATTTTCCAAAAATGATTGATTTTTTTTGCGATCTAAGCGAATTGCAAAGCTGTCATATGGATTAATGTTAGGGTAACTTAATAGTAGAGAAAATCCACCTACAGCACTACGAGCACCAGAACTAGCTAGGTATCTCGAAAATATACTTATCAGTCTATTATTATTTACATAGTTTTCGTCAAAATCATAAATAATAGCAGTAGCTGCTAAAGCAAGGGCTGAAGATCCTGAGGCTGAAGTCCCAAGACCTTTACCAATATCATCTTCTCTAGTTTTTTTTAAAAAATTTCGAGAAATTAAGATTGCTTTTGTATCTATTTTTGAGTAATTCCGAATAAAGTCTAATGTGAATTTAACTCTTTCAAATTCTTCCTTTAAAGCAGGTTTTCCATTAAGAATAACTCTATCTTCCTTTAATTCTTTATCAAATTTTAAATAGGAAACTGTGAATCCACAATTATTATTCAAAGATATACTTGGAAAGTATGGAATTCTATGTTTATTATTTGCTATTCCATGATATTTTAAAATACCTTGAATGGGGTATGCTAAAGTAAAAGCCTCACCTTCATCATGTTTAAAGATATTTTTTGGTGGAAGATCTTGAATTTGATAATTTCTCTCAATCAAATCTTGAAGGATTTCTTTATGATCTTTATATAATCTAGTAATAAGATCTTTTGAAATTGTAGGATTCATTATTATTTAAGATGTGAATACCAAACTTATCAATATCAATATTTATATAAAGATATTTGTTCAAAAGCATGGTTATTCCTTTTTTTTACAAAAATATCAAATATATTATTTAGCCTAGTGTTCATTTGTTATAAAATTTATCCCATTAAAAATGTTCTTATTAGAAGACCAGTCTACAACAATAGAGAAGGAAGCTATTCCGATCTTAAAGGAGATTCTTTGTATAACTAATATTGATAAAAAAGATTAACTCTAATCTCTTTTTTCTACATTTCTTCCTCAAATATCTTTTTTATTATAGTCTCTTTTAGAAATTATTTTTCTAAAATTTAGCAAACAAAATTGAGTTTAATTTCTCTTTCTTGGTAAAAACCTTAACGATAAAAAACTCTAACATTAGTTGTATTAAGGTTTCTTAGGGCATTTGGTTATATTCCTTATAATAATCAATCTATAGTATATCCAATGGATTTTTTGTACTTTGTTTTTTCATTTTCTCTAAAAGGAATTTTCATAAAGCTGTGCTTTAGAAAAATACCCATTAAGACCCGATTTAGTATCAAAACGCAATTTCAAATCTTATGGTCTTCATATCAAAACAATTAAGTTGGACTTAATAATCACCATGGTTGTTCTCTGTTGTGTCTTGCTCCCTCCGTTTTTAGTAGTAATATTCAATTTCCTTCAGTTTAATTTTGCAAAATACCCTCAATAATACTTAATATCCACTATGATTTTACAACTCGTAGTTTCAGGTTTTACTGAAGAGATTTTATATCGAGGATACTACCAATCAAGGTTAAACCAGGCATTTAAACGACCTTTTATCCTAAAAAATTACCAATTCGGACCTGACATCGTTATCGTTGGATTATTGTTTGGATTAGCCTTTAAGAGAATTTAACAGGTATTCTGTTATGTAAGTAAATTTCTTGTCTAGCTTGAGTTTATAGTCTATATACCTGTAGTTAAAGATGCAAAGAGGACAGGACGATATCAGTTCGGAGGTTCCTGGATTAGCTGAATTTATTAGTTTTTCCCCAATTTTTATAGTAATGTCTTTATCTACTCCCCGAATTCCCGAACCCGCTCCGCAGCAAAGGGTGTTCTCTTTATTGTGAGGAAATTCTTTAACTTCTTTACATGTTTTATTTAACAGGTATCTTGGTTGTTCGTAAAATGTCTGTGATTTTAATTTTCTACCCATTCTACAGGCGTCGTGATAAAACACAGATTCATTATTCTTGGTAAATTGGAGCTTTTGGTTTTTCTCCAAATCTTGAATTACCTGTGTGATGTGAGTAACTTGTATATCCCAATTCTTAACGAATTTAGGATACACATTATTAAACGCGTACAAACATCCTCCACACGTCGTAATTATTTGTTTTATACCGATTTTCTTAAAAAGTTCGTAATTATCGTTAAAAAGGGTTCGAGAGAGAGCTAAATCTCCCGCAGAATAGGCATACTCGCCGCAACAAGGTTCATTTTTTAGTATTTTGAAATCTAAACCTGCTTTAGTTAATAATTCATAAGAGCTAGACGCGCTTTCTTTAACCCGAAAGGAAGACATACACCCAAGAAACAATAAATTTTCTGCTTCTTTTTCCTCAAACACATCATCGTTTTTATACTGTTCTGGGAGCCAATCTAACCTCTGCTCAGGGTCACCGCTTACAGAATTATCGTCTTCGATTATTCCTTTAATGATCTTTTTATGAATCTCTAAAGGTGCTAATCCTTGTCGAACTAGTTTAAATTTTGTCTCTTGAATAATCCTTGAGATTGGAATATTAGATTGACACTCTAGATCGCACAATCCGCACAAAGTGCAAGTGTATATTCCGTATAACTCTTCTTGGGTTATATCGTTCTTTAAGAAAACTTTATTGGCAATTTTTAATCGCCCGTTTGGAGACTTGTTGATATCGCCCGTAACTTCGTAAGTATCGCACACTTCTAAGCATTTCTTACAATCGATACACGAATCTATTAAATTTAGGGTTTCTTTTTCATTCATGTTTACTCAACCATAACCAATTTAATATATAAAATCCGTGAATAATATTAATAAAGTATCACCTAAGAAAAAGCTTCATACCCAACAACATTATCTCGTAGAAAAATCTTGAAACTTGGGTTTTTATTGGGATAGGTGTGGAGGATTTTCATTAAATTCTCGTGTTCAGGAATGTAGTAAATTTCTCTGTATTTTTCTCCCACTCCCTCGGAAAATTGGTACTGTTGTAAGACAAAATTGCCTTTAAAACCAAGATCTTCTAAAAAGAATAAAATTTCGTGTACATCTTGGGGCGTGTGCAGATTATCAACATAAGTTGTCCTGACTTCTAAATCTACGCTTCGCTCGTTGTTAACTAATTCAATGCTGTTTATAATCGTCTCAATGTCCACATTGACGCGAGTTATATGTTTATATTTTTCCACTTCTAATGGTGCTTTAATGTCTATAGAAACTCTGTTTAGATGTCCCATTAGTTTTTTAAGTATGTTTGGCATGGAGCCATTGGTATCTAAACCAATGTATTTTCCAGCTTGTTTTATTTCACTACACACTTCAACTATATCTGATTGTAAAGTTGGTTCGCCGCCTGAGATATTTACGCTGTCTACAAGAACATTTCTTCTCACTCGCTCCATTATAGCTGCTAATTCGATATTTCTTCCAACTCCCTCCTGTAAAAGGTATTTATTATGACAATATTCGCATTTGAAGTTGCATCCAACGGTAAAAATCACCATACACACTTTTCCGGGAATATCTTTAGTGGATACATCAATAAATCCCCCTATTTTCATCATTAATCCTCCATATTTTCCGATATTTTATTTGATTCTTGGTAAAGACACTTTAAAACTCCAGTCATAAAGGATTTGATCAGCATTTTGCTTAATTTTTCATCAAAACGAATATATTTAGCTACTTCAATTTGAAGGGCGTTAACTAGAGATCTGTTGTAGAACTTATAAGTAATATAACCCCCAGAAAACGCTAAATTGAAATCGGTAGAACCAAGTCCGTCATCAATAGAAAAATTAGGAGAAAAAGACTCAATTAATTCCGTTAAGCCCCAATAATACCTTGAATGGGGATAATCCGCCGTTTCAAGAATTGATATTGTATTTCCAAACATATTACCAAATATTATATCTGGGTATTCGCTCGTTGGTTTTGAAAAGCCATGAAAATCGATGAATAAACATTTATTGAAACGATTTAACACTTTCTCGCAATATTCTTCAATTATACCATGGAAATAATCGTGAATTCTACTCGCTATTTTATTTTGATCCTTTTGGTGATTCAATGCGGTTAACGAATTTTTTGGTCTATTTAAATCGATTTTGCTGCGGTGGAGCTTATTCAGCACATAAAACAAATGAATGTCCAATTTACCGAGTTCTTCTATGAATACCTTAGAAAGAAAATAAGTATTATAGTCAGGTATTTTAGGACCTTGAGTTTTGTGAGGCAAAAAACGAGGTTTTTTATATCCCCCGTGAACACAAGTAAAGACTATTGGAACCGTTCCTTCTTGAAACTCAAAATATTTATGAAGATTCACTTTATAACAATGGTGCTTGTTTCAATGGATTTTTAAAGTCGAATTAGGGGAGATTATCTAAAAAGGCAGAAAACACTTGTTTCGAACCTTCTGGTAAATCAGCGGCAACCTTCTGCACTTTTTCAACAAATTCTTCCTTTGATTCTACTTCTTTTAATATGTAATTGTCAATATCTTTAAATATATTAACAATTTTTTCAAATTGAATGATGAAGTTATCAACTATCTGACTAACTTTCAACGCCCATTCGGACATTTCTTTAGATCTTTTAGATTCTTTTTCTTTCTTGTCCTTATCTTTTTTCTCTTTTTCCTTTTTGTCCTTTTTTTCTTTGTCTTTCTTGTAATCTTTATCCTTTTTTTCTTTTTTGTCCTTATCTTTTTTCTCCTTATCCTTCTTCTTGTCTTTGTCTTCTTTATCTTTTCCCATTTCCCATCAAACCAAAAAATTATAGAGTATTCAAATAAAGAAAAGAATATAGTTTAAATTAAGTTATTGATTTTTAAGTAAGAGCTTATAGAGAATATATAGATGTCTTTAGAAAACCTTTTTTAACGCGAATATATTTTAATAATACAAATATGTACAATTTATTCGGTCACATATAATATAATAGGGTTATAATTGTGATGATATTAGAGGAATTATATTCATTCATTAAAAAAAAGGGATTTAGAGATGTACTTAGCGTGTTAACTACCAGTAAAAATAACAAACTTGATAAACACACTTTTTACAACGAATTAAATAAATTCAGCTACTATAACTCGTTCTTTAGAGTTAAAGAAGACTTAATAGAAAAGGGTTTAATCGAAATCGAAAACCACAACAAAAAAAAGTATATCAAATTAACCAATAAAGGTCTGACAGTATATCAAAAACTTGAGGAAATTAACGAACTGTTAAAGAATTCGCATTAATCACCCATATCACAATATTTTTATTTCTTTTCCTTTATTTACAGTTATCTATCAAAATGTAAACGATATTATGATATTAAAACGACTAGTTGTAGGTCCAATTGGAACTAATTGTTACTTATTTGGTTCTTCAAACACAAAAGAAATAGTGATAATTGACCCTGGCGGAGACGCTAATAGAATTACGGAAGAAATAGAAAAATTAAACGCTAAACCAACGGCGGTTTTGTTGACGCACGGCCACTTCGACCATACTTTAAAAATCGGAAAACTAAAACGAATATACGATATCCCTCTCAAATATAATAAGCAAGAGTTTGATTCAGGAGTTTTTAATAATCGGGAAGCAGATCAATGGTTAAAAGAAGGAAATGTAATTTCGATAGGTGAGATTGAACTAAAAGTCTTGGAAACTCCAGGTCATTCTCCTGGGAGTTTGTGCTATTTCACAATTATGAATTTCGAACTCAATAATAACAAATTTGAAGGTGTCATTTTCACTGGAGATTTACTATTTAAAGGCAGTATTGGGCGTACAGACATAGGAGGAGGAAATTCCGAGACGCTTTTTGCAAGTATAAGGAATAAAATTATGAATAATCCTAATCTCTCAGATGATTTCTTAGTTCTTCCAGGACATATGCAAGAGACGACCATAGGACAAGAACGGAATTACAATATGTTCAAACGCTATTTTTTATGACTTAAATGTAAAGTATTGAATAGAGGTAATAATTCTGACACCTTGAAGTATTCAAATCAAGAATTATGTTCTTAACTGCTAAGATGTCTAAGCCAATTGGAGTTCCCCTTTTTTTGATAAATTTTTAAACAGTAAATTTATATCATTTATATTATATCTTATATAATAAAGCTTCATAATATACTTCAATAAATTAAGGTGATCGATGAAAATGATCGATGTAAATGAGGTTAAAGCTATAATACGCAGATTCGAGGAGAAGGAGGGTGTAAGAGGAGTCATTATTTGCGATTCAAGTGGCTTACCTATTAAATCTAATTTAGATATCGAATTAACGGAAGAAGTATCGGCTTATATTACCAGTCTAATTGGTAAATCGAGTCAGGTCGTAGAAGCTCTGAAGGAAGGGGCGTTAAAATTTATTCGATTAGAGACCAGTAAAGGAGAAATAATGGTCGCCATGGAAACTAACTTGATTTTGATAATCTTAAAGTAAAAGAATCGAGCTTTTATTTTTATATCTTATTTTTTCTAAAAGTCCCAAACTATCCAAACAAATCAAAAAATCAGCCTTTAGTTCATATTAAATTCTAGCAATAATAGGACACAAAATTCATTCAAATTAAGTGTAAATTATATTAGAATTGATGGATACGATATTATTAAAAACTATTATTTTTTATTGTATTATATTAAGTTAGCTACTAACTAGTAAAATAAAATAAAGAGACGTGTATTGATGAGTAAAGAAGAGATTGAAGCTAAATTGGCACAATTGATGGATTCGGTTCCAGAGTGTGAAGGATTAATAGCTGCGGATGCCAATGGAAAGGT
Organism: Promethearchaeota archaeon; assembly: GCA_019058515.1. Next base: position 38,047 of record JAHPYY010000057.1, on the reverse strand, counting down.
CCTCGTGGGACAAACACTTACGGAAATGGATCATAGCAAAATTGCAAAAGCGTGTGCGGCGATAATTCGGGATTCTAATGCATTGGGAACAGATACTGGGAAGGGAATGTTGAAAACTACGACAATTGAAATGGAAGATGGATTTGCAGTTTTAGTAGGAGGTCCAAACAAGAAAGTCTTAATCGCCTTAGCGGGTCAAGACGGAAAAGCTTCCTTAGGTCTTCTCAAGCGAAACTTAATTTCAATATCAAATTTATAATTGAAAGTCTATTTTTTACTTATTTTTTTCTTCAATCGCAAATTTACTGTTTTGGAAAATTTATAGAAAAAAGTATTTTAGGAAGGAAGGTTAATCGTTTAAACCCTCTTCTTCAAGCAAAGAATCAAGATCAGTTGCTTTTTCTTTTTTAGGTTGTTTTTTTGTTTCCTTTTTCTTTTTCTTGGATCGCTTTTTCTTTAGCTTCTTTTGGGGTTCTTCAGCAGGTTCTTCTGTGGCTTCTTCAAGAGGTCCTTCGCTTACTTCTAGATCTTCTTCTATACCTTCAATTTGTTCGGGTTCTGGTTCAATTTGCTCCAATTCTTCAACTTTGACGTACTTTCCCTTTCTGGGCGGACCCTTTTTTACCTCCTCAACGGGTGTTTCAACTTTTCGCTTTAAGTATCTAGCACCAAGTAATCCAACGATCCAGACCGAAGCAAAAGCAGCAATCATCAAAAACGTTAATATTTCAACAATAAAATCGGTTATAGGTGCATCGATTACTGAGATTGTGAATTTGTCTGAGATAGTAATATCATTAGAAGACGCTACACTTTCTGCATTTATTACTATGGTGAAATTTACTTCGGATTCCGCCACATTCGCGGGATTTACCTCAAATTTAAGATCAAGGCTTTCTCCAGGTTCAAACTTATTCATCTGCTCTGCATATACAGATACAATCGAATTCTGTATTCCAAAATCGAAAACCGCTGAAATCTCTGAAATATCTAATGTAGAATTACCGTTGTTTTGAAGTCTTAGATCTATGGTTGATTTTTTGTTCCTATAAATATATGGATGTTCGCCTAGTAAGCGAATAGATATCTCGTTTATTATTTCAGTGAAGTTTACTGTGTAGTTGCTAGAAGTTCCAGTAAAGTAAGCATCCCCTGAATACATTAAACGAAATGTAGGGTTTTGTAAGTGAGAAAAGTTCTTTGCATCTATGATGTAGGTAACCAATCCTGCATTGTCGGTGAAATTCACTGCTAACTCCTCCCAAGTATTATTTTGAAACAATTGACATGAGGTGGGAACATTTCCAACGGCTTCCCCAAATTCAGATTGAAGTAGTGCTGTGATATTGAAAGTACTTCCGTTAATTGGATTACTCGGGATATTTGAAATATTAGCGAATTGTGTATTTCTCTTTATAGCAAAGTTGTAAAGTATCTGGTCATAAGTACTCATGTAGTTTTGATCGTACAAATTTATTACGAAGTAATTTACTTCTGGTAAATAAAGGCACTCTGTTCGGTTGAAAGTTTGAGAAAGCGAATTGCTTGATATATTTTCTGAAAACTTTAAAGTGCTGACATATCCCTCAAACTTATCGTCAGTTTCGTTAACTATTAAAGAATAATCGTTAAACGAGTAAGAATCTGCAAATTCATCTTCAATATAAAGCGACACTATCGTTTTTGCTCCAGCTTTTCTAATAGGGGAATTTACCCCATACCATATATTGTCTGAAGTTTTAGAAGGTATTGACAGCGATAAATCAAAAGATTTTGTATCGTTTCCTTCAGGATCTCCGTATAACTTAAGCAGAGTTGGTGACGATGTGCCTTCAGCAATTATCCAGTCCTCATTGGCAAGAGACACTAACTTTACGGAGACTTTTACATTTAAATCTAGTGCATTATGTAAATTTTGTAGTACCAGTTCAAAATCTAATTTCTCGCCAGGGTTTATTATCGTTTCGTTTTGCTTAAACGATTTTATTAATACTTCAATTTCTTCACCATTGTAATCATAACTCAGCACAGTTCCAACTGATTGATTATTTACAGCGTAAAAATTGGGGGTCGATTGTCCCGTAATGTCTCGAACCGTTGCGACTAATAATGAATATTGGTCTTGAATTTTAGACACTGAACCCTTCAATATGTTGTAGTCTATGTCCTTAATATATTCAAAATTAGAAACCGATAAATTGAAGTTTTCAATGAAGATATCTCTCTTTCTGCAACCAATAGCAGAACCATTCGTCCAGAAGTAACCTAACATGTAATTGCTTCCTTTAGTTGCTAATGGGAAGGTTTCGGTTAGAGTTGCAATAGTATTATTCTCAAAATCATATTGTAAATAGGATTTATCTTTAGTTTTTTCTCCATCGGTGGAATTTATTTCGTTAAATTTTGTTCCATCAGGGTTATACATTACAACTGAGGCGTTTCCTGAATCTGGTGCTTTTTGTACATGATCTTGGATGTCAATACCAACCGAGATATTATCTCCAATCATGAATCCATCAGTCTCCCATAAATGTTCATTAAAATTGATGTAACTATGTAAATACTTATCATCGTTTAATAGATTTTTACTAATTAGTTTTAATGCGTATGTTCCATTGAGATTTCCGGTTACAGAAGAGTTTACTACAATATAATCCAACGAAGGATCATTATAATAATAGTTTTCGCCGCCTGTTGAACTTAAGCGATCTGGGCTATTTGGAGTAGGATCATAAAGATGCGTTGCGTTAAGATAGGAAGGATATATGTACCAAAATTCGGTAAAATTCCATTTTGCGTACTTAGAGTCCGATAAATTAAAAAGATAGTCAAATTGCCATTCCGGAGTGCCACCATAAATAACATTATAAGTGGAAGTGGCATTTCATCCTTGTAGGCTTCGACATAGAAGCTTATATTGAATTTAAAGTCGTTTATTAAACCTGTGTCCCATGTGAGATTTACTCTAAAGTTCCCGAGTTTGCTCTCAATCGGATATGTAAAGTTATCAACCCACCTTCCTATGCCCCATATAATACTGGGAGATCCTCCCATTCCCTGAATCTCATACGACTCTATAAAAGATTCGCTTTGAATTCTGAGCGTGCTATTAAAATCAGAAGGCATATAACCTCTTGTCACATTCAACTTAAACGAACTAGCGTCAAGATATGTGGAATCAATTCCAGCTAAAGTAATTAATGCACCACGATCAAGATAAGTATCCCAAGTTTGTCCGTCATCATCTGTGGATGTAAGAAAATGTTCATTTTTGCCGTCAAATCCGTATTCTTCGGAATTAATAACCACTAAGCTATAAACCGCTTCAGAGTTATTTGACTTTATCACAATAAAGTATTCCGAATTGTTTAATCCCATAGTCTCGGAGTTATTGAAAGAAAAGTAGTAAAGCTCGTCCGCATTATATCTGTGAATGGTAGTGTTATCAATTAATTGGGTGAAATCTGGATAACCATTTCCATTGGGCGATGTGGAGCGTAAAAGACTAATATTTAGCAACGAGTTTTCAGCTTTCGTCAAATCTAGCGTGCGTATCCACGCGTAAAACCCGTTTACCGAAGAGTTATATCCGTGAAGATCGAATTGCAACGCAACATACTCTTGGTTCGTAATAGGTAGCTCTAACGCGTAAACTGAGTGGAAATCGATTTCATATAGCTCAATATCGAACGCCGTTGAGGAGTTGAATATGAATTGAATCAGAGTAATATTAGACAAGTCGATGTAATTAAAGTGTGCATTGATTAAACATTCATTAATTTGGTTTGTAACAGGTTCTTTAGGGAGATTTTCAATAAACGAGATATTTTCCCAACTACTCATAGTATAATTAAAAAGCTGAATCGTTAGGTTCACTTCTTGGGTAGCATTAAATGTCATATCCAGAAGGAACCCTAATATTTTGGTTCTGTTAAAATTAAGTTGGTTACCTTTAACATCTGTAAATGTATTTGTAAAGTTCGCCGTAATATTATATGTAATTTGGTTATTAGATGAATTTAGGCTCCAATAAGTGCTATTATCAAAATCAAATACATCTTGATAGTTATCGTTGTTTATTCCACCACCCGTGTTATTATTGTGTGGATTTATAGTAATATTTGATGTTGAATCGTCGAATCGAAATTTGACTAAGTTGTTAGACGGTAAATCCAATGCACTGTCATCTTCGATGATATAATCCGCTGTGTGATTATTCTGAAATTCGAAGGTAAAGTTCCCATAATTGAGATATGTATCTGCTTCAGGAGAACTAATGTTAAAATACTGGTTCTTCTCATTCATCTGAGAGGAATTACTCATTATCACTCGAGCTGTTTGATTTATTCCAGCCCCGGTTATCGTATCGTCTACATCTGCTTTTAACAGAATGTCTTCTGGATTGTTACCAACATTATTAGTTTTTTCATCGCCGAAAATTTGCCCATCAAAATTGATAAAGACTTGAACGCTTGTAATAACGATGAAGTATAGTAAAATACTCAATCCAATGACTTTTTTCAAACGCCTATTTTGTCGAATCAACGGTAAACCCGCAATTATATATTTAAATTTATAAAACTAATTTAAAGAATAAAAATTTCCTAAATTTTTTAAGTTTATTAAAATCTTGACTACAACGGTAATAATTAATATAAAAAACCAACAGCAATTATATATAATACTGATTGAATGTTAATCAGAGAGAAAATTGATGATTGAGGAAGCGATACTAAACGAAATTGAGGAAAATAGAGACGAGTACGTACAATTTCTTAAGGAGTTAGTCCAAGCTGATTCTTACAATCCTCCCGGCAATGAAAAAAATGTAGCAGAAATAGCAAAAAGATTCTTAGAAAAGCATTCAGTAAAGGTTGACATGTTCGAATTTGGGGAAAATCGGGCTAATATACTAGCTTATTTGAGCGAGAAATTTGACCAAATTAACCTATTATACAATAGTCATATGGATGTCGTTCCCCCAGGGGTCGAAAGTGAATGGAAATACAAGCCTTTGTCTGCGGAAATAAAAAGAAAAAAAGTACTATTTGGACGAGGTAGCACCGACGCAAAAGGTCCGTTGGCAGCCATGTTAATTGCTTTAGCGGTGTTAAAAAGGTTAGATATTAAACCTAAAGGAAACTTAATTGTAAACGCTGTTGCGGACGAAGAAACAGGAGGGAAATATGGAACAGGTTGGTGCCTGGATAATATTCTTAAAAAACGAAATATCAAGTGTGATTTTGCGGTAATTGGGGAGCCAAGTGGTTTGAAACCGCTACCAAAAGCAATAGTTGTAGGGGAAAAGGGTCATTTAATCGTGAAAGTAATTACTAATGGAATTTCTGGTCATTCCATGACACCCTTCATGTACAAAAATGCAATCACCATGATGAGCGAAATTATTCAAAGTCTAGACCAGCTTGAAGAATTTATCCCTAAGATTGATCCTCCATTTTCTATTGAAAAATTAAAAGAATTATTAAGTTCAGCCTTTCCAAGCGAGGAAATTTTTGAACGCATACTTAGCGAACAACCTTTACTACAAGGTTTATTGAAGTCATTGACTGAATTTACAAAAAGCTTGAATGTAATACATGGTGGTATAAAAGAAAACATCGTTCCAGATCAATGTGAAGCGTTAATTGACTTTAGACTATATCCCGGTCAAATAGCGGAGATGATAATCGATGGTTTAACTAAATTGATAAATACTTTAGGTTACGAGGTCAGGGAAACTCCAACTGGGGATCCTGAGGATATTTTTGTATATGTTGGCATTCATCACCAAGGAGAGGCCTCAATTTGGAGAGATTTCGAAGATTCTAAGGTAACTAAAGATTTTCAAGAAATTTTAGAAAGAATATATAACACAAAATCGTTTTTTATACTTGCACCAGGTTCAACAGACGCTCATTACTACAGAAATACGAATTTTTGTCCCCAAACCATACATTTTGGACCAGGTAACGCAGGTGGAATGCATATAACAAATGAAAATATAGAGCTCCTAGATTTCATTAATGCCATAAAAGTTTACACCTTATTTGCTTATAAATATTTATTAGAATAGTATAAAAATGCCAGATATCAAGATCGAAGATTCTGTGTTGTTAATTGACTCATCTAGGTCTATGCTCAGAGCAGACATAAAACCAAGTAGGTTACAAGTTGTAATGCGAGCGGTAAAAGGTTTCATTGAATCTAAGTCGTCAATAGATCCCAAAGATAGGATATCGATTATAACATTTGGAAAATTAGTAAAAAAAATTGCTCCTTTTTCAAACGAGCCGGAAATGTTAATCAATGCTCTAAACCGTCTTGAAATTTCGGGGAAAGGTAGAATTTTTGATGGAATTGCTTATAGCTTACAAATGATCGTACAGGAAATGAGAAAAATCGGGGGCAAAATCTTTAGGATTATAATTCTTAGCGATAACAAGGTGATCTCTAAAGAAGGTAAATTAATTAACATGGTAAACCTATTAAAAGGATTGGGTATTATCGTGGATGTTTATCAACTCTCTTTAAATCGTGGAAAAGATTACGAATCTTTAAAACAAATCGCAGAAGCTACAAAAGGTAAATTCGGTCATTTTGCAACTTCTAAATTGTTTCTAAGTGCCGTAAAGGAGCTTGCCTCAAAAAAAGATTTAGGTTCCGGGAGAGACTATTATTCCGAAAAGAAAAAGGACTTATCCCCTTTATTGAGTGAAATAGCTTTACCAATGAGAAGACCTAATGTCTTTAGCGTAAGAAGCATGATAAGAGAGGAGGACGACGAAAGTCTTAAATGTCAAATTTGCCACTCAAAAAAATCTCCTCTAACCCATTCGGATTTCTACACAGAAGGAAGATATTGTCCATCTTGCGAGAGAGCCATGCATCTTTCGTGTGCCACTATGTGGGCTCAAAAATCAGAGAAAAAAAGGAGCATATTTAGATGTCCATTTTGTTATTTCTTACTTGAAATTCCGAAATCTTCGATGAAGATTATAGAGAATAAAGTTGAATTAGTCAAACAAAAAGATCAAAAAGCTAGTCTAATAATGACTAACGAGACGAAAATGAAACTAGTTCCTGCTAAAAACATGGCAGTGGTTTACGCTTCTTGTAATTACTGCAATAATATCTTCACTGGAGAGTATAAAGTTTTCCAATGTGAAAATTGTAAATCATACTACCACGAGCCCTGTTTGCATGAGGTCTATGAACAGTTTAAAGCCTGCAGGTTTTGTGGATATAAGATCGTTTTTTAATTATTAGAAACTAATTTTTTAAATAGAATTCTGATAAATACTTATTTAGCAAAATTCAAATTAGATAATATATTTAAGTAATAAAAAAAGCGAAAAGTTGGGACAAAATAGTGAGCGAAAAGAGAAAATGGGTTATCACATCTGCTTGGCCATATGTTAACGCTATACCTCACCTAGGAAATATGATTGGATCAGTACTATCGTCAGATGCGTTTGCTAGGTATTTACGATTAAAAGGTGACGAAGTAGTGTTTGTTTCTGGCTCAGATTCACACGGTACACCAGTTGCAGTCGCAGCTAAGAAAGCAAATATTCCAGTAGAAGAACTTGCAATAAGTAATCACAAAAAAATAAGCGATTTGTTTAAAAAATGGAATATATCTTACGATAATTACACTATTACTCATAACGAAACTCATATAGAGTTTGTAAGAGATTTTTATAAAGATGTACAAAAAAATGGATATATTTTTGAGAAGGAAATTGAATCTCTATTCTGTGAACGAGATAAACTTTATTTACCTGATAGATTTGTCGAAGGGGAGTGTCCACACTGTGGATTCGAAAACGCGAGAGGAGATCAATGCGATAATTGCCAGAAACTCTTAACTCCATTAGAATTAAAGTCCCCCAAATGCGCAATTTGTAATGAAACTCCATATGTTAAAAAAACCAAACATTGGTACATGGATTTTCCCAAATTGCAGGAAAAATTATCGAACTTAATAAAAAATAACGATAAAATACCCCAAAACGCCCGTCAAATGTGTTTAAACAGCATATCCGAGGGAATACCCGCAAGAGCAATTACAAGAGATTTAGAATGGGGAATTCCAGCGCCATTTAAAGGTGCGGAGGGAAAATCAATATATGTTTGGTTTGAAGCCGTTCTAGGATATGTTTCAGCAGTAAAGGAGTGGGCGGATAATATAGTTAAAGACCCAAAAAAATTTGATTATTTCTGGAAGGATTCTTCAACGCGAACTGTTTACTTTATTGGGAAAGACAATATCATATTTCATCTAATTGTATTTCCAGGTCTATTATTAGCATATAATGAGGATAAAAATGACGAAGACAAATTTGTTCTTCCCTATAATGTGTCGTCTACTGAGTGGTTAATGTACGAAAATCAGAAGTTTTCGAAATCGCGCGGAGTGGGGATTTGGATTGATGATGCTTTAAAACTTGCTCCTTTGGATTATTGGAGGTTCAATTTGTTGTTTAATAGACCTGAAAAAAGCGATACATCTTTTTTATGGTCTGAATTTGAGAATTCTATAAAAAACCTAAACGATATAATTGGGAATTTTGTGCACCGTACTTTAACCTTTATTCAACGACAATACAATAGCCAGATACCCCAAAAAATGGAATACGACGATATAGATTACAAGTTTGTTGAAAAAATCAATGGAATATCTAAGAAAGTAGGGGATTTACTTGAAAATTTCGAGTTAAAGAATGCGCTAAGAGAGATTATTAATTTCGCTAAAGAAGGTAATGCGTATTTAAACGATAAAGCTCCTTGGCACCTAATTAAGAAGGAAAAAAACAAAGCCGGACAAGTATTTTATGTTTGCGCACAAGCAGTTTATGCATTGGCAATACTCCTAAATCCTTTCATACCGGCTACAACTGAAAAAATATATGAGTATTTAGGTTTAAAAAATAGCGAGAATATGCTAATGTGGGATAGTATAGGCGATGCCACAATGAAAGAAGGCCATAAAATTAAATCGCCAAAACCACTTTTCCAGAAATTGGATATTAGTAAAATGAAAGAGAAATTAGAAATTCTAAAGAAAGGAAGTGAAGTAGATTTGATTAATTACGAGTATTTCAAAAAATTAGATATAAGGGTTGCATTGGTAAAAAAAATCGAGAAAGTCCCGAAAGCAGATAAATTGTATAAATTAGAAATCTACCTCGGAAACGAGACAAGAACTCTTGTAGCCGGGCTTGCAGAACATTACGATAATAAGGAATTACTTGGTAAAAAGATCGTCGTATTAACTAATTTAGAACCAAGAAAATTAAGAGGAATTACGAGTCAAGGCATGTTATTAGCAGCAGTAAAAGATGGTAATGTATCGGTTCTTACAGTCGATAAAGACATCGATTTAGGCGCAAAAGTGGAGTAGATCCTAGCTAACATCAATAAAGACAACTATTTAACCAGAAAGTTTTAGTTTTTTCTTTTATAAAATTTATGACCTAATGCAATAAAACGAAATTCAACAATACCAAATTAAGTCCTATGTTAAAGAAACATTAATATACTTGATTAGTGTATTTTTGTTTGAAGAAATAACATATTTAGGATGGTATTAAAAAAGAAGTAGAATTTTTGAAACAATGAGTGAAAATCATACCATTATATACGATATTATCAAAGGAATCAAACTAAACGGAGAATTCGAAGGATCTATCATCTCAAAATGCAGAAATTCATCTCTAATTTTTTCAGATAATGCTGTTATCGATGGTGATACAATTCAAGTTAAAAATGGCTTTGAAGTCGGCTTTAAATTAGACTTCAACAAAAAAATTGCTTATTCTACCAAAATGGACTTTAACACTACATTCGACGAATTGGATTTAAAGTATTCTGTATTGATCCATCAAGAAACCATGGACCAATATGACGAGGGTCAATTTTCAGATGCTTTTCCCTTTACCTTAAACCTCTTACATACCGCAGGCTTATTTTTAAACGATTTTAAATATAGTATTGATCACTTAGACTTCTTTAAAGGGGAGATATTAAAAAATCCCGTTGCTTCAATTACCAACGGAATTTGTGTAGCAGATAGGGTGGTTATTGATCAAAATGGAGACCCTGTTTTTTACGATTGTTTAATTGTAGGAAGAGATAGAAACGATGATCTAAATGTAAGTTATGAGCCTTTAGTGTTTGTGGACGACAAAGTAGTTGAATTTATTATTATTCTCGGCTTTGAAAGTCTTAAAGAATAGTATAAAGGGATTTAACAATGCTACTCTGGGAAAATAAAAAACTCAAATTTTTAAAACTCATCCGTATGGGGTTGAATCCCTTCAAAAAATTTGTTTCGACTGGAGAAATCCAAGAAAATCTCGACTTAGTTGACTCTAGGACACAATTATTAAGAGATGTAGTGAAATTAATAGAAAAAAACGAAAATGTCATCATCCCAGTTATAGGGGCTATAGGTACAGGTAAAACCCATTTGTTTTGGGCCTTGAAACGAAAATTATATTACTATAATACTGTGTATGTGTCATTAGAAAACGCAATAAAGAAATTTTATTACAAGACATATTCAGAATTCATTGAAGAAATCGGAGTTGAACCGCTTAGAAATATCACGAGTAAATTATGCAACCAATGGGGTGCTCTAGAAAGGAAGTTTGGATTTTTCCACGTGGCTGATATCGATAAGGTTAGAGGATTTGCTTACGATAAGTTATCTAATAAGTTTGAACAAGAGCTTCAAAACGCATTTACCGACGTTATAACAGCAATAACTACTCATCAATTAGATCCATACAAGAGAGTAGAAGCGGAGCGCTGGCTTCTTGGGGAATTAATGGATATACGAGAATTGTCCCGACTGAACATTAAAAAGGTCCTAAGAAAAAAATGGCACTCCTTCATTATGTTAAAATTTCTCATTGAAAAGTCAAAATTAGGGAGCGTTCTTTTCATTGACGACTTTGAAAAATTACTATCTGCTTTGAAACCTGAAACAGATATTGAAGAATCTGAGGAGATTTTCGATCCTAGCTGGTTGTACGGTGCAAAGGGGTCCCCTGAAAGTAATTCTGCTAAAAAAACATTTAAAAAGATCCTTAAACTTCAAGAAATTAGAGGAATTAGGATAATTATTACGCTAAATTCAGAAGAATCTTTAGAAGATATAAAGAAATTCATTTTGGAAAATGATAAAAAATTAACATTGACTCTTAAACCTCCCATTTATCTCTCTAATTTCAAAGAGGACGATATGTTTTTGTTTTACCAAAAAAGTATTGAATATTTCCTAGCCACAAACGATTTACCGAATTTGTTGGATTTTAACGATAACACTTTTTTTCCTCTCAATGAAAAAATTCTTAATACTATATACGCTAATGCTCAAGGAAATCCAAGAAAAATATTAAAGTCCTTAATAGGATTATTTAACGAAATTATATACTCTACCGATAATATCGACGAAATCCTTACCCGATATAATTGATTTTTCTTAATAATTAGTTTTTAAAAGAATTTTTAGTATTGTCTCGATTTCCTTTAAGAAATAGTTTTTATGTTCATGAATCCATTCAGATTTTAATATAAATTCGTGCAATTTTTCTAATTCAAACAAAGAAGTAGAAAATATTAAAATAATGTTTTTTATAGTATCCTTTTTTAATTTAGCATATAATTTGGAAGAATTTAGGTGCGAATAAATTGTATTCGCATCCAACCTAAGCATATTTAATAGTTCGATGCACTTAGTTACATATTCTTCGTCATCCATGTTTAAAGATAAAAGTAGTTTTTGTTGTATTTCTTCATCAACCTCGTTAACAATACATAATAACTTAATCGCTTCTATTCTAATTGGAGTGTAAGCGTCGCTTAAAGCGGAAAGAATCAATTTTTTGAAATTTCTTATCAATTTTGTGTTGCTTAAAATGGAATTTAAAGCAATAATGATCTCCTTTCGCTCCCATCTATCTGAAAGGTAATATTGTTTTTCTAAGAATTCAAGATACTCGTCACCGAGAGTGGTTTGACCTCCGATTCTTCCAATAACATAGAAGAGGTTAATTTTAATTTTATCAAGTGAAGCATTCCTTTTTATGAAGAAATCAATATACTCTAAATGGTTGGGTTCGGGATCCTTTCCTAACCGAATAAGAAAATCGTTAATGACATCCGCATTATTTACATTTTTTACTCGCTGAAATTCCTTATCAAACGCCATAATTCGATCTTATGAGGATATTATAATTATTTAATTTAAAGCTATTTTTTAACCATTATCTCGACTGATTTTCTTACCAACAACCCCGACATATATCGCAGTTTCATCTATTCCATCAATACCAAGCAACTGATTTAATTCATCGTCGTATATAGCTCCTATAGTACAAGCTCCTAAATTTAGCGCTGATGCGGTTAAATAGAAATTCTGGCCGATGTGTCCAACATCCATATAAATGTAGCGATAACAACGCTGCAAGTATTTCCACCTTGAACGCTCGATTATCGCAGTCCAAACAAAATTCACAGCCGCTTTTTTACTCAATTTCTGATCTAAACACGCGGCTGCGATATTACAAGAAAGATCTCCAAGTTTTAGACATTCCAACGAATGATCAGGGATAAAATAGTGGTATAATCCTTTTTTCACATTCTCAACATTATTTATTATTATATATGTCTCAATTGGATACAATCCACCAGCAGAAGGAATTGTGCGAAACGTAAACTGTGGATATATTCTAGTTAATCCTGAAATGCTAAATAGAAGTAGACTAAGCTCGTTTGTAGTTATTGGCTCTTCAGAAAAGTTCCTTATTGATTGCCTATTAATTACTACATCCCAGTAGTTAATTTGAAGGTTAAACCCTGGTTTTGGTAATTTAGAGATTGAAATTGCGCTATCATAACTCTTGTAAGTCGAAGGTTTAGTAGACCAGTCTAAATAGTGGTTTGGGAGCTTTCCTCTGACATATTTTGATTTGCGTTGGAATTTGTCTCCGTAATTTTGAATTCGCTCTTCCATAATATAAGACAAACGCTCATGGGTATTAAAAATTGATATTTTTAAAAATAAGTCGACATCATCATAGCAAAAAATTTACTAAAAATCCTTGAGTTCGACAAAAGTGTTAATTAAATGTTCGAAAATTGCCTAGTTTTATATAGACAAACTGCCATATGTACTAATTATACTTCAAAGGTATAGGAAAATTTCAAAAAAACTTAGGCTGAATAAATGGTAAATAAAGGCGCCTCTGTATTAGCGTTTCTCGCTTTAATAATTGGAGCAGGAGCATTGGGTTTAGGGTTATATATGTTCATTTTCCCTGCGGCACCACCAGAAGCGAAAGGCGTTCAAAATGTTTAGTTTGAAAGTACAACAGATGATTTCCACACAGATCCCATTTTAACAGATATAGTCATTAACGAACTTGAAATTGCATTTACTGTGGAATCATTGCAAAGTGGAAACTACTTTCAATTCTGTTGTAATGCTCATCTAGACGAAATAGCAACATCTTACATAAAATTAAGTTTTTAATTAGACGAACAAAATCTACGTGTGGGAGGAGAACCTTGGTATACAATTCTAACTGAAAATGAGGTTTTATTGACTTCAGTTACCTTACAACATTACACCACCAGACTTACTCAAGGAGATCACACAATTACGGTTGTTATTGCGTGAAATGATTTAGATAATTACATTTCCGATTGTTCCTTGTTGGTACAAACATTAATTCCATAAGCGTGAAGATTTGAGGTTATAAATAATTTCAATTCTCTTTTTTTTCCTCATAAAAACTTCTTATTTCGCAATGACGAAATGCTAAGTTCACCCAGGATAACCAATGGGAATAATATATAGTGGTTCGAATTTTTTAGGAAGATTTAATAACTTTTTAACCGAATCGTCTTTGAACGCACCGATTGGCACAGAAACCAGTCCCAACGAGGTTGTGATTAAATGTACATTTTGAGCGCAATGTCCTATTTCGATATGCACATATCTAACACCCCTCTCACCGTATCGATTGCACGTCCTGTCATAATCTGCGCAGATAATAACGTTTAAAGGAGCTTCTGCTATGAACATCTGGTTTAAAGAAGCTATCGCTAAATCATAGCTTAGATCTTTCTCAGAGACTAATTCCAATAGATGTTTATTGAAATTATAGCGATAAAATCCTTTATTTTTAAGATTCACATATATTTCTAAAGGATAAGTCGCACCAGCGGAGGGCACCATCCTTTTATTTTCTCTTTTTCCTTGGGCTGACCACAAAATTAAAGAAACTTTTTCAATTTCTATTTCTTTATCTAGAAACCTTCTCACGCTTTTTCGATTTAGAATTGAACTCTCTAAAGTCGAATTAGTGTTAGGCTTAATTTCAGGTAAGGGAACATTCATAATTTTGACTAATTTTAATACCGCTATTTTGTTGACTTTTCAATTAGACTATTGATGAGTAAATAGAAAAATTATATAAATATTAACCTTTCAGAAATCTCATGAGTAAAGAGTTAGAAGGATTATTTAATCAATGGCACAGGTTAAATTCTGATACCTCCCAGATGTTAGGTGAATGGGATTTCGACGCGTTAAAGGAAGTAAGAAAAGAACAACGAAAAATCGAAGACATGATATACGATATTTTGTTAAGTAACGCTCCGGAGGAATTGAAAAAAAATTTACCAGAGGAGTGCGGTTCTCTTGAACTGGGTTTTAACGTATCAGAGAAGAAGTTCTATTTTTTGATGCTTGACCCTGAAGATGACGATTCTATCCTTGCTATTACGATTGATGTTAATAGCAAGGTTGCTACTATTAAAAACTTCAAAGAAGACCTTGATTAAAAGTGATAACAAAGGTTGATGTTTATCCGCATAAATTTTAAATGTTAAACTATGCAATTATAACTTTAATCCAATTTTATTTTTTAGAAATTCTGGTTTTAACGATCTTTTAACAGATATTAATTTGGTGAGATATTTGTCGAAGAAAACCAAATTATGCGTCATTTTAACAATCTTATTTTGTTTCCTTGCGTTTTTGCCAAATCCACAATTAAATGATGATGGTAATACTCTTTACGAAGGAAATTCAGAAACTGTAAAGGAGTCAACATGTATTGGATTTGAGGATGTAGTTAGTTGGTGACCTGGAGATGGGAATGCTTTCGATGTTATAGGTGAGAATCATGGGATATTCTTGAACGGCACATCGTTCACCGCTGGAAAGGTGGGTCAAGCATTTAGTTTTGACGGAGTAGACGACTTTATGAAGGCTAATAGTTCGAATTGTGATGATTTGCAGCAATTAACAATTGAAATGTGGGTGGCACTTAATTCAATGCCTAATGGTATAATGGGACGATTTATTACTCTCCCAAATGAATCAGCAATGTTACGTTATACCGGAAATGTCGGAGATTTTGAGTTCCTGATGAATATTAACAATTCTTTGCATCATATCTGGTTGAATATTCAAACTGGAGATTTTCATCATATCGCGGGAACTTATGATGGGAGTTTTATGCGGTTGTATTATGATGGAGTGGAAGTTGGTAATCTTGCAATAAGCGGGATGTTTGCTACGGGTGCAGGAGAAGATATTTTACTTAGTTGGGATAAGGAACCTCTCGATGGAATTCTTGATGAAGTCAGTATTTACGATCGTGTCTTAACTCCTACTGAAATTAACGTAATATACACAGCGGGTAGTTCTGGTAAATGCAAGCCTCCAGATTCTTTTAAATTATAAATCCGACTTCGACGACATCTTGGAACCCAAGCACTCAAAGTCTTATCACATGGACGGCTAAAGGTAGTATTACTAATGTGGACATCGAAATTATGAAGGGAAGTTCTTTGAAATATTTTATTGAACAAACTATTAATGATGGCTCGTATTTGTGGAGTATTCCCGAAAATGTTGAAGCAGGAACAGATTGGAGGATAAAAATCTCCGATTCGTTTGATTCAAACACTTACGACGAATCCAACTACTTCCAGATAACAGTGAATTCAATTTCAGTAACCGCTCCAACAGAAGAAGAAACTTTCGCAGTGGGTGAAACCTATGCAATCATTTGGACTACCACAGGTACTATTGATTACATAACAATTGAACTTTACGAGGGGATTCTTTTGATAGAACCATTATATCTCAAACTGAAAACAGTGGTTCATTTGACTGGGTAGTTCCAAGCGATATTGAAGACAACCCTGATTGGAAAATTAAAGTTATCGATTATTCCGACGACACGGTCTTTGGTTGGAGCGACGAGTTCGAGACAAGTAGTACCAATCTTCCCTTAAAAGCCACGATTATTGGGATTCCGATTGCGTTAATAATTTTAACCTTAATAATAATTATAGCACGAAAGAGGATTGTAAAGTCAGCTACCAAGAGTAAAACTAATAAAAAATTAAAAAAAGCAGCTCAAGAGAAACCTAAACTAAAAGATAAGTTCCCCACCATCAATCAACTGATAACGGATAAGAATTTTACCAAAGCAAGAGTAGAGTTAAATGGTGTCATTAAAAAAGCTGAAGTTTATAAATTTAGAAGTATACTTGATTGGGCTCAGAAAAAGTTGTTTTTGACTGAATTATTAGATAGATTGTATATTTTATTCAAAACTAACAAAAGCATCAACATTTACGACTTTATGGTTTCTCTTAATTCTGAAGACATAGAAATTTTAAGAAAATTGGGTGATTGGAGTGAAATTCTCGAATTTGCAACAAGTGGTAGCTTTGTAACCATAAAAAAACCGGACATTGATGCTTTTGTAATGTTTGTGGAAAAATCCTACGACGAATGGTTAGAGAAAAAAAAAGGAAAGCTCAGATTCTTGTTTTTATCAGCTACTCCCTCAAGGACAGCGAGCGATTTAACATAAAAGAAATAGCTAAAAGACTGACATTTTACAACGAAATTGAAGAAACGCTTTATTGCGAAGAGCATACGAAAGACAATTTTATAGCGTACATGAACGAGTATTTAGGAAAATCAGATGTAATGCTACTCTTTTGCTCCGAAAACTCTAGAAAATCAAAGTTCGTAAAGGACGAATGGATGGTGGCTCACGCGATGGATAAACCAATTATACCAGTCTTTTTTAAAGTTGAGGATATCCCTCCGTTATTAAAGGCGAGAGTGGGAGTAGAATATAACACCTTAAATATTCAAAAAACAGTAGATGAGCTTTATAACCTAATCTTAAAGAAAACTCTAAGAGATTAAGCACAACAAAAGACTTAGGGTATTTTATTAGTTCTTTTTTAATAAAATGAAAAAAGTAATAATTGATAAGGTTAGAATTTGTCAGCGTCCTCGTACCACTCGGGATACCATTGATAGTATTCTTTTGGAAACGCTTGTTTCAATCCTTTGTAATGGTCATTTAAAATTTCGAGTTTTCTTAGGTTGCTGTTCTTATTAATATTAACCGTTTTCTCCAAATTACTAAAGCTATGATACTTATGGGTACTATTAGAAAATGATAATATCCAAAAGAAATACTCTCGCCATTATCAACGCTGTCTTCATTTTGTTCTTCAGGCTCCTCTTCATTTTCATCTTGTTCATCCTCTTCCTCATCTGGAGGATTTTCCTCAGAATCTCCATCAGTTTCGGTGGTATTAACGAAATGATAATCCCAATCATAGATCGGGAGCATATCCTGGCTTCCTGCAGAACCAGCGATGTTATATGGAGTATCACCAATACCATCTCCATTCATATCATCTCCAACATAATCATCCCAAAAATTGCCAATAATCGAATTATTCCAGAAGCTTTTTTGACTATAATCGTGATCATCTTTTGAGTTTATTTCGTTTTTAATAAAAACATTATCGAAAATCGTATTATTCTCGCTTGTATCCGTATTTAAGCCAACATATTTGTTGTAAGTGATCGTATTTCCTGAAATGGTATTATAACGACTTATTTCTAAATACAGCCCTCCTGCATCGTTTTCTGAAATAGTATTTTCTAATAACATATTATTATAACAATCGTACATTTTTAAACCGTGATTCGTGTTATTATGAATATAATTATCAGTAATCTCGTTGTCGTCGCTTTTAGAAATGTATATTCCTTCCTCCCCGTTACCTATAATTTCAGTATGAATTATCTTATTGCTCTCGCTACTTATAAGATAAATTCCAGTATTTGTATTTAAACAAGCAAGATTATTAGAAAACAAGTTGCTGCTACAATATTCTACTCTAATCCCTCCACCATTTACACTAAAATTATTAGTAGATAGATAATTTACATCAGAATTTTCACACATAATACCATACCTATTATAAACAGCTGTATTATTTTCAATTATATTATTGTCAGCGCGTTTTATTACAATTCCTGAATAAGAGTTATAAAGTATTGTATTATTAAGGAAGTGATTATTTTCACCATAATCAAGTTTTATTCCAATATAATTTGAAGTCAGGACATTCTTGAAAACATGAGTTTCATTGCTGAAATAAATATATATTCCAATTTGTCCATTATTTGAGCAAGTATTATTTTGTAGCGTCCCATAGTGTGCATGATCTAATCTAATACCAGCATTCTCATAATCTGTACCACAATTTAGTAAGGTACAATTTCGTATTATAAAGGATGCATTAGAATTTTTAATCTCAATACAATTTCCACTTCCTTTGCCATCAAGATAAATATTCTCCAATATATAAGGATCTTTCTCAGTTCCAGAACCATAACACCACGCGAAGTTTTGCTCAGTTCTCGTCCAATTAAAATTGGGTTGTATATCATCAATGGTAATTTTTTGCCCTGTAAGATTCCAAAAGTAGTTAAGGGTTTTGTCTTTAAATACGATAGTATCGGAATATCCCATATTACCATTAGTATCATTTGCATATACATGAATTGTGATCGCTCCATTATCAAAAAGATCCCACACACTCTGATTAATTTTTCCTGTCCAAGTAATATTGTTAGTTGATTTCGATTCATTACTTAGACTATACCATGTCTTACTAAGGTGAACTTCTACTATGTTTAAATCCATATCGGGAGTAATAACTCCAAATTTTTCATTCATTCCTGGTTTGGTGATTGTAATATCAGGTGAAACATTATCAATACGGAATTTCATTAATATACCATAACGATTCATTAAATAAATATTCCTATCGGCGTCATAAGCCATTCTCTGAGGATATTCCTGGTGGTTTGCAATTATTTCGGATAATTTGTATCCTTCTGGAGAATACTTACTAAAATAAAGTTTAAGTGAGGAAACATATCTCGATACAAAGATATTTCCCAAAGGATCCACAATTATAGCGTTTTGAGAGGGTCCGGAAACATTTAAGATACTATCTCCCATCCCATCATAGACTAAAGCTGCATAGCCTAAATCTCCAGAAATGTAAATTTTATCTTGAATAGGATGAGTACAAATATCTTTTCCTACTTCATTCCCTCCGTTGTTCCAGTATTTTGTAAATTGCCATTCCCCGTTAACTGTATATTTTTGAAAAATCATGTTTCCCGATATTTCTCCGGTTACATAAACAAATCCTATGCTCGGATGCGCTGTCACACCATATCCACAATCATCTCCGCTCAGGTG
The DNA here is from genome assembly GCA_019058515.1 of Promethearchaeota archaeon. The sequence continues at coordinate 18,425 of JAHPYY010000057.1, read as the reverse complement.
TGAAAATACATACCATTTTAGTGTTCCTTCGTTGTCATATTTTATGAGTAAGAGGTCCTTTCCATTTGCTCCTGCTTCCCATGAACATCCCGTTATGTAAATATTTCCATATTTCCCTACACATATATCATATGCTCTGCTATCAGTCCCAAAACTTCTCTCCCATTGTAAGTCTCCGGTACTATTATATTTAAATAGAAATATTGTCCCTCCACCTTCAGTAGAACCTTGAAACGACCACCCGCATAAATACGCATAATCTTCAGAATCAACAGCTACAGAGGTCTCATAAGTACTCCATTTGGTATGTTTCCGACTCCATATTTTTGTTCCATCAGGTGCGTATCTTGCCAAATGATAATCACCATTATCTATTCCACTCAAATATATATATCCTTGAGAATCAGTTGCTATTCCACGATAATAACCGTTATGAGATCGTTCCCACTCAAGAATGTAATCCTCATTTGGTTGATCTGAAGTTTTCAAATATATATCATCTATTTGAAGATAAGTGTTAGTAGTTGAGTCCGTTCTACTCTTAAATATCAAGGTTGATAATAATAGTAATCCAAAAAGAAGAATAACAGCTAAAATTCTTGAATTTTGCCTTCTTAGATTCATGTCAATCTAGATATTATTTTTTTTTATACTATTTAAATATATATCTTTTATGCATTTTTTTAAAATATCTATAATTACCAAAAAATGCCAGTGTTAAAGTAAAATAAACGAATGTAATTTTGGTTTTTAAAGAAAAACGGAAAAAGAAAATTTACTTATTAGCAGATATGTTATAGGATTTAACATTTTATAAAAATTGGATTAAATGTAGTTATAATATTTTATTTTGCATTCATATATAGCTAAAAAAAAAATGAAATTATCTTAAAATTTGTCAACGTCCTCGTACCACTCGGGATACCATTGATAGTATTCTTTTGGAAACGCTTGTTTCAAACCTTTATAAGTTGCTTTTACGAGGGCGATTTTTCCTTGACGAGCTCTGTTAGTCACTATTAATTTCTGCTCTTCTAGCGTTTCTATGACTTTTCTGATAGCAGAGCGACCTCCATCGAGATCTTCTCTCACATCGTCCAAGGTCATATATAACCCAGGATTTACCTTGTAATCGTGAGCAATCACCTTCAACACATTTTCCTCGTTAATTTCCAAGCCTTTGAATCTAGAATCTCTATTTGATATCGTTGGGGCGTCGACTTCGTCGTTCCACCGGAGTCTAATGTGCTTGTTATAGGTAGGTAACATCGCTGAAAACCGATAAATAATCATCTTCTGAATTTCAGTTGTACCCGCAGCAATTTCACCGATTTTTGACTCACGTAGTATTCTTTCTACTGGTAAGAATTTAGTTAAGCCATCTCCACCTAACACTTGAATCGCTTTAAGCGACACATCCCTGACAAATTCTGTATTAATCATTTTTGAGATTGAGGCTTCAATCATGGGTTCCTTTCCATCCTCTAATAACTTAGCGCAATGATACGCGTAAAGTCTGGCTACCTTTGATTTTGCTATAATATCCGCTATTTCGCTTTGAATTCCAGGAAATTTTATAGTAGCTCTTTTAAATTGTACGCGTCGTTTGGTGTAATAAAATAGTAATTGGACAATATTTTCAAACAATCCACCGAATACGGCTGCACCGATTAATCTTTCAAAGTTTAACCCAGCCATCATCACATTCCACCCTTTTCCAACAGCTCCAATTCGATTGATATCTGGGATTCTAACATCTTCAAAGTTTAAATAACCATTGGGTACATTGTCAAATCCAATTAAGGGATTTACCTTTTCTAACGAAAAACCAGATCTTCCTTTTTCAACTAAAAATGAAGTTAAGTGTCCATACTGCTTACGGAGGGCAGAATCGTCTGATGTTTTAGCGTAGATGAAATAACGGTCTGAAACTCCTGCTCCTGTTATAAAGCGCTTTTTTCCGTTTAATATCCACTCGTCTCCGTCTTTTTCTGCAGTAGTAAAAATGTTTGCGGCGTCTGAACCCGCAAAAGGCTCCGTTATACATAGAGCTCCCAGTTGTTCTCCACTAGCAACCTTTGGTAACCATTCTTGCTTTTGCTCTTCAGTGCCAAATCGAAGAATTTGTTCCAACCCAGCTAACATGCTAACTGTAAATACATGACCGACAGCGTAAAGGCGTCCTAATTGTTCAGCAACAATACAACCACCTGTTGCGCCAATTTCTAATCCTCCATACTCTTTTGGAACACCCGCTCCAAAATAACCTTTTTCTGCGACTTTTTTCACTAAAGGCCAAGGGAATTTGTGCTTCCAAAAATAGGTTTCTGCTTCTTCAAAATGCTCGTCAACAAATTCTCTTACATCTTGATACCATTTCTTTTGCTCGTCCGTCCACCAAAAAAATTGTTCTGACATTTTTATTCTTGTATTTTATGGAATTTTTAAATTATATATGAATTAATTAGGTGAGAATAAAAAAGTTTCTCAAGTTTAACGTTATAAAAACAACCTTGTCATAGAGATGAGAAGAATTTATAAGGGAGGGGATAAATAATAATAACTTGGAAATGATGATCGTTTCGAAACAAACATATTTACTAGTTGGATGGTACATTCTTACGGGCATATTTGCCCTACTAATACAATGTTTATTCATATTCTCGATGGATCTCACAAACCCTATTATTACTCTTACTAATTATTGGTTCATTTTCATAATATGGCCAATTTACGCATTTGGTATGTTCATTGTGTTTGGGTTAATGCTACCATTACAATTTTCGTTCTTTAGGTATGTTCCTTTCGTTATTTTTCTTCTCATAACTCCTGTGCTCTCTGCTATAATCGCTTGGGTTTTGAGACGGAAACTTGAAAGCTGATAATGAGTCTTTATCTTTTCATTAATGGTATTAGAAATTAATTATAAACAACAAAATAACTTAATACCACGACTTTAATTAACATTTTACATTAAAAATTAAACTCTATTTACATTTTTAATCGGTGTTGCTTCTCAATTACCTCTTAATTAGTAAATATTTTACTAGATATCGATATGTTGATATGTTGCAAAAAAGTTTTATAGAAATAATTGTCATATCTAAGTAAAAAGATTCAATGAACTCTTTTTAAAAGGAAGTGACTTAAAATTTCAATACCCTCAACTTTTAGAGAAGGATTTTATACAAGTAATGCGCTTGCAAAAGGCAGATATCTCATTTTATACTTTATAATCATGATTTTAGGGGCTCAACCTACAATCCTATGGTTTTGGTACTATTGGCAATATTTCCCTCAACTCAGTTTACCATTTTTTGTTTTTATGCCTTTAGTATTCTTCATTGGAATAATAATTTTAATTTTTTGTTCAGCGATCGTTGCAAGATTCTTTCTTTTTTTCGCTAATTTATTTCACAAACCAAAGGAAGGAATATTTAATAGAAATAAACATGATCGGGATTATTGTTATTGGAGTTTACGTGCTGTCATAAGAAAATGGCCTGTTTGGTTAGCTAGACAGCTTTCAGTTCCTCTAATTGAAAAATTAATATATAGAATCTTAGGAGGGAAGGCATCTCTTTCTTCTGCCTTACACGAGGGTTTTGTCGATTTTGATTTTATGGAAATTGGTAAAAATGTGAGAATAGGTAAAGGGTGTCTTATAACTTCACAATTAATTATCGATGATAAAATCATAATTAAAAAAGTTACTATTAAAGATAACGCAATTATCGGTTCTCAATCCATTGTTTTACCGGGCACTCTTATTGAAAGTAATACAATCTTGGATTCTACTTCAATGACAATTGTAAATCAAAAACTCGAAGCGAATGAAACGTATAGAGGGGTACCGGCTCAAAAGATAGTATATGAGCCTATATATTCAAATCCAACCCTCCTAAAGGAAGAGATTTTCAAGACTGAAGATAGCGTTCGAGTAAATGAAACCGACTTAAGAGCTGAACCAGTAAAATTAAAAGTCCCGTTTACATTTTTCGTAATTTCGGGGATAATCATAATTGGAGGATCTTTTGTGTTGCCAGCTTATGTTTTTATAGTTTTTCTTTATGGTTTTTTGATTCCTCAACTTCTAACAATACCGTTGACATTGGACAATCTTCTTTCGGTAAATTCAATAGTGTATCTACTTTTAACTCCATTAATATTTATTCTAATTTATTTATTCCATCTTTTTCTCGTCGCAGTGATTACTAGATGGTTTTATCGCCACGCAGATAAACATGGTTCTAAACCAGGAGTATTTGATAGGAATTTAGCGGAGGCATCAAGAGCTCTGGATTATTACCATGTAAGAGCCTTTTTATTCAAATACCCTATCTACTCTTTTCTAAGATCTCCTTTCCCTTGGTTACTTAATTGGGAACTAAATTTCATAGGATCCAATAAGGTTGGAAAAGGAACGGTTTTGGAAGAATGTTACATTCATAGTCATGTAAATTACGGTAAAAACTGTTATCTCGCACCTTTTTGTCACCTTACAAATCACCTTGTAGATGGTGTATATGGTACGGAGAATCTCACATTTTTCGAGGTTGAACTCGATGATTCATGCGTGTTTGATTCATTGACGGGTGCGCTTCCTGGGACAGAACTGGGAGAACATTCTACTGTATTACCAATGGGAACTACGATCAAATTTGATAAGTTAGAGGGAAATGGAGTTTACGCGGGGTTCCCTCTTAAACGCTTAACTAAGAAAGAAATAACTCAATTTTTGGGAGGGATGTACAATGGAGAATGAAAATACAAAAAAGGAAATCGCTGAAACAGAAAATCTCGATTTATCAAAATTACCCCTGGGAGCAAACGCTTTCGCATGGCCTTTGGGTTCGCACATTTTAAGCGCGTTTATTCATACTTTCTCGTTAATGATGCCATTAGTGTTTATCCTTACATTTTTTGGGTTTGCTATGGATGGAAATTTTTTTCATTGGAGAGTCTGGCTTATTTTTATCGATGTTTTAATTGTGTTTTGGGGAGCTTATTTATTTATAAGTTTATTTATAGCTAAGCTATTGTTAATAGCTATTAATATTGTACATAAGCCAAAAGAAGGTTTATTTTTAGCCGAAACCAGCGATAAGGATTATTACTTTTTTTGTTTGCGAATAGCTATAAAAAAACAAATATTTTGGATTTGGAATAACTTTTGTTTCCCTTGGATTACAAATTTGGCTTTTAAACTTTTAGATATGTCCGCTGATTTCAAATCCACTTTATTCGATGGATGGTCCGATTTAGAATTCATCGAATTAGGCAAAAATATGATGTTAGGTCAAGGGGCAGTAATACATTCTAGCATTATTATACGAATAAATAATAAAGATTATCTCCTAATTAAGAAGGTCATCATTGGTGACCATGTTGTACTCGGGGGAAATGCCCATGTTGCTCCAGGAACAATAATTGGTAGAAGTTCAACACTTGGAGTTTGGTGTACAACTCACATCAACCAAATATTAGAACCAGATTGGATATATATAGGTCGACCTGCAACGAAATACAAGCCTGCTACCGTACTCAGAGAAGAAAGCAAGAAGTATTTCATTCGACGAATAGTAGACACGAATGAGAGAATTCCCTTTGAAGGGGGTAAATCCTAAATTCATTTCTTACTTCTGGTTAAAATACGATTAACTGTCGTTTGGATTGAATAATCCTAAAATTACATCCTTAATTGGTAGTTTTATGATAAAAGCAATTTGTCTTGAGAATTTAGAATCGGTGAATGGGATTATTCTCGATTCATTAGATTTGATTCCTATCCCAAAAGAGTTAACACTTAATTCGGAACCAGTTCACTTCAAGATAAAGGAGTTCTGTTATATAAGCTCTATAAATGTATCAAATTTAGATTCACTAATCGAAGACTTTAAGAAATTTATAACCGACTTTGCTTCAAAGGCGCTTCAAATTGAGATTAAAGAAGATTCTGAAGTAAAATTATCTCTTCTAATGAAGGATGAGGAATTCCTAAATGATTCTGATGGTTCCTATAATTTAAAAATTGACCAGAATAGAATTATAATTAGTTCATTATCAGACAAGGGGATATTTTATGGATTACAGACTTTAAACCAGGTAATAAAAAATTTTATAGTAAATCAAAAAGGGAGTAAGGGAGTTCCTCTTCCCGAGTTAATTTTACCACACTTAGTAGTAAGAGACGCTCCAGATTTAAATATAAGGGGAATTGTTCAAGATATTTCGAGAGGGCAGATATTTACAATTGAAAATGCCAAAAGATATATCGACATTCTTTGCCATTACAAATTAAACTTTTACGGCCTTTATATCGAAGATGTATTCGCCCATCCTCAATTTCCAGAAATAGGTAAAGACCGAGGCGCATTAACTCCCAAGGAAATTGAAATTCTAGTAAAATACGCAGAAAAAAAGCATATTTCTCTATTTCCTGTGTTTGAATGTTTAGGACATGTAGATAACATTTTGCAACATAAAAGATTTAGGAATTTAGGGGAATTTCCAGGAGCTCAGTGTTTTGCGGTGTCTAAACCTGAAGTATTTCAATTTTTAAAAGATTATGTCAGCGAGTTAGCTAAGCATTTTCCTGCTGAATATTTTCACATTGGTTGTGACGAGTCATTTGACTTAGGGAAGTTTAGCTCCAAAGATTATGTAACTAAAAAAGGTTATGGTCAAGCTTTAGTAGAATATTACGAGAAAGTCTATAATATCGTTAAAAGGGCAGGTAAAAATAGAGTGATTATGTATGATGACATTGTTAGAAAAAATGAGTATATTACGAATAATCTGAATAAGGATATTATTCTATTATATTGGGATTACATGCCAAAAAAGGAATACCCTAAAGTCAAGAAATTATTGGATAAAGGATTTAAAGTAATCGTCAGTCCTTCGATGCTAAATTGGCAAAGGCACTTCCCCGATAATAAAAATGCTAGCAGAAATATTATTTCGATTATTAAATCCGCCTTTAAATATAAGAAACAAGGTTGTTTAGGAGTTTTAACCTCCACATGGGGGGATATGCGCTATTATTCACTTAGAGAAAACGAAATTTTCGGTGCAGTTCTAACCGGAGCTACATCTTGGAATGTGAGAGATAACAAATATAAAAATGTTGTAGGTAAATACGGTAAGTTATTTTATGGGCTTAGTATCGAACAAATTGATGATTTTGTATCACTTTTTACTAAGCTTAGCAAAATGCCTTCCACATATTACAGAGTAAGTCCATTAGTACCTCCTCTATTTTATACCTATTTGTTTAAACACCCGTTTCCATCTGAAGACTATCAACCATCATTCGAAAAGTACGAAAAGTTACTTGTATTAGCATCAGACTGTCAGCAACTTTATGAGAACTTGAATAGTGTTGTCAATTTTGAAAAAAAGAATTTTGAGTATATTGGTTTCGGTATAGACTTAGCAAGACTTCTCAGCGAGAAATTAATCCTTTCTTCTAATATTCCCAAACTACTAAAGGAAAACAATGATTTGGAAACGATAGAAAGAATTATTAAGGATATCGATAAAATTAAAACCAGTTTTATTAAAATTAGGAATAATTATGAAAGATTATGGACGAGAGCAGCTAAAAGACCATGCGTAGACCAAATACTCAAACAATTTGATTTTATAATTGATTGCTACAACAAAAAGAGAAACGAATTGAAAAGAGGAATCATATTTGTAGATCCATATCTACCATCAGAGTGGATATGGTCGAGAAAGCGAGGAAAAATAGCAGGTCCGGTATATTTTCGAAAAAAAATTAAGCTTATGAATCCTTTCGAAAAAGTCGTAATACAGTGTATTGCCTCGAACTACATGAAAGTATATATTAATGATCGACAGAGTGGCGAGGTATTAAGTAGATATTCTATGTCTATTCTTCCAATAGTATTTAGAGTTAAAACCTTTGACATTACTGAACATTTAAAACTTGGAGAAAATATAGTGGCAATCGAAGCTTACAATTACGATATAACAGGGAGCGGAATTAACATATATGGCGTTATTAAACAAAAGGATAATTTAATTGTTGAGTTATCTACTGACAAATCTTGGCTCGTTAAGGAAGGCAAAATAGGGGATTCCTACCCATGGAAATCAGACAATTACGATGATGGAAATTGGAAGATGGCATATTCATACGGAAGACCTCCTGTGTTAAACGGAGATATTTTCAAACCAGATTTGTTAAAGGGGGAGGTTTCGAACACCCAAGATTATTTTGGGATAGAAGCATACTTTTCACAAGACTTCTTGTCTGAACTTCCAGTGAAATCTTCTAACATTGTAGTCGATATTCTAAGACCATATGATTAAAAGTGGTATCCCTAACGATATTTTGTCTTTTTAAATATCAATAACTATTTTAATACAATCGTCAAAATTTGGATTAACAAATTTTTTTAAGTTATGAAAAGTTGAATGAAAATGGCAGAATCTAAAATTTCTCGCAAGTTTTCACCAAAGGAAAAACTTTTTTGGGCGTCTGCATCTTTTGGGGGGGCCATCATTTCTAATATCTACGGGGCGGTACTCCAATATTATTATCAAGTATATTTAAGTTTAGGAGCTTCTTGGATCGCGCTTTCTGCGTTGTTGTATGCGATATGGAACGCTGTAAACGATCCTTTATTCGGTTTTTGGTCAGATAAAACACGAAGTAAAAAAGGTAGACGTATACCATTCATGAGATATTCAGCTCCATTATTAGGGTTATCGTTTATGTTGATATGGCTAGTTCCTATTGGATTTCCCGAGTTAGGTATCTTTATATGGATGTTAGTAACAATGTTTCTTTATGATACCTTCTATACAATCATTTTTCTGGTTTATAGCGCATTATTACCTGAGCTAACAGAAAACGAGAAAGAGAGAGGATCTCTTCAAACCTACTCAGCATTTTTACAGCTTGTGGGAATGATCTTAGGCTTTCTTCTCCCTGAGATATTAAGACCAAAGGAGACAACTATGTCCCTAGTTCCGTTTTATATTGGGATGATGATTATCGGAGTAATTGGTGCCGCTTGTGTACTTTTGACAACATACAAATTCAAAGAACGACCGGAATTTACGCAAGTTGACGAACCTCTAAATTTAATTGATGCCGTAAAATATACTTTTAAGAGCAAATCGTTTCTAATATTAACTTTTGCGAACTTCATGACAATATTCATGCAACAATTAATACTTTCTCATGTATATTATTTAGCCGACTATGTTCTGAGAATTAGCTCGTTTATATTGTTTGTTGCGTAATTTTAGGATTGATAACGGGAACTTTTATAGCGAATATAATTGCAACTAAACTTGGAGTTGTAAAGGCTCAACAACTACTTCTAGTAATTGCAGCAATACCACTGATTCTAATTATTTTCCTTGACGGTTTAATTATGTTAATCGTACTATTCTTAGCAGGATTTGGGTTATCTGGACCACTAGTCTTAACTAATGTACTATTTTGCCAAGTAACAGATGAAGACGAACTTAGATCAGGAGTGCGCCGAGAAGCCGCATTTTTTGGCATAAATGCATTAATTACTAAGCCAGCGCAGTCTTTATCACTGATAATAGGACCACTATTACTTGAAGTGTCGGGATTTCTGGTACCTGAAGCGGGAGGAGCTATAATATTAGACCAACCCGAAACTGCACTTATTGCCATAAAAGCATTAATTGGATTGATTCCAGGATTTTTACTATTAATCGGAACCCTCATATTAATGTTCTATCCCATAAAAGGGGATTACTTAAAAGAAATCCAAGCAAAAATTATAACTTTACACGAAGAAAAGGAATCAAAACTTAAAGAAAGAGGGAATAATTCTTAAGGCAATTTCTTTAAAATTTAAGTTGATATCTCCTAATTTTTTTATTTTTGTTTTATGTCTCTAACTTTTCTCGGTTGATAAAATGCAATCCTATAATAATTTTTAAGGATGTCGACTTACTAAATTTGAAATAATCATAACAAAGAATTATAAAATTAAGTGATGAAAATTTACAAAGTAGTCTTATTACGGCATGGAGAGAGCACTTGGAATAAAGAAAACAAATTTACAGGTTGGACCGATGTGGATCTTTCCGAAAAAGGTATTGAAGAAGCAAAACAAGCTGGAATCACCTTAAAAAAAGAGGGGTATACTTTTGATATAGCCTACACATCTGTGTTAAAACGAGGTATTCGCACTCTCTGGATTGTTTTAGACGAGATGGATTTGATGTGGATACCAGTTCGTCGCTCGTGGAGGTTGAACGAGAGACATTACGGAGCTTTACAAGGATTTTCAAAATCGGGGATGGCAAAAGAAGTAGGAGAAGAGCAAGTCCAAATATGGAGGAGAAGTTATGATATTAGACCTCCCGCCCTTTTAACTACGGATGAAAGATATCCGGGGAACGACCCTCGCTACAAAAACCTCGAATCGATCGATATTCCTTTAGCGGAATGCCTTAAAGACACTGTTCAACGATTTCTTCCTTATTGGCACGACGAAATCGCTCCAACGATTAAGTCTGGTAAGAGAGTCTTAATTTCGGCTCACGGAAATAGTTTAAGAGCTCTAGTAAAATTTTTAGACAACATTTCAGATGAAGAAATTCCAAATTTAAATATACCCACAGGGATACCTCTTATTTATGAACTCGATGATGATTTAAAACCCATTCAACACTATTATCTTGGAGATCCTGAGGCAGTAAAGAAAGCTGCTGAAGCTGTAGCAGCGCAAGGCAAGGCAAATTAATATATTAACCAATTTTTAAAAATTGCTTTTTACATAAATATTAGGAATTTATAGAAAAGTCAGATGTAATTGCAGATTTTGAAAGAACATTTCCAAAATGATGATAAATTTGACCATATATCAGTATAAAAAAAAGTATAAAATACCTATCCTAATATTCCATGAGCGATTCCAGCTGAAAGAAGATTCCCTCGATGTTGTACTAATAAGCCAAGGATAATGCCAATAACAAACCGCATTATTAACAAGAACAAAAGTCCTTCCCAGGTAGTGTTAATATCAATTCCAAAATGTGATATTGAGAATATTAAAGCCTGGCATAGATTTGCATACCGAGGTTTTATTTTTTGCAATAACAATTTCTGCAAAAACCCTCGAAAAAGCGTTTCCTCCGTAAAGGATGCAATAAAAAATCCAAAGAACAACCCCAATAAGAGATCTGTGAGAATTTGAATGGGATTAAACTCAGTTTCGATTGTTGGAGGGACTAACCCTAATATTCCGCCGATAAAAGAGAAAAATCCGCTGACAATCAATAATACAATTAACGCTAATAGTCCCCATCCTATATCTCCTGTTATTTTACCCTTTTTAATCCAAAGCTTCTTTAAGTTGATTTTTAAACCATACTCAAAGCCAAAACCAATTAGGATAACAGAGACTAAAATAAAACTCCCTAATAGAAATAGAATAAATTCTATCGTGAAGTGGTATTCAAAGTCAAAAAAAGTAATCCAAATTTGAGCAATTAAAAACCGAAAGATTAAGAAGGTAATTAGGATAAAAATTCCTAGTGTAGTCTGAGATTTTGTGAAACTTTCTTCTTTACTTACTTTAGGCTCAAGATTTTTCGTAATAGAGGGTTCTTCCAAATGTAGATTTTTCATATCTTTTTCTGCTTTCTTATTTTTGTTGTATTTTGTAGTGAATAGAGGTTTTTTTTGTGATGTTAGAAATTCATCACATGTTAGAAATATATAACAATTTATAAATATTTTGAAATATTTTTGTCATAGAGTATGAAAAAACTTAGCTTAGAAATTAGGAAAAGAATATATTATCTAATTCCGATTATTTTTATTAGTTGGGGAATAACTTGGATGATTATAAGTAATTCTTTTATTGGAATCCTTTTTGGTTCTTTTTTTATTATTGTTGGTGTGTTTATTTCTTTAAGAATTGTGTTAGATTCGCGCAAACGCAAAAAGGGTATTCTTGAAGTTAAAGTTGACGAAAGATCGCTACAGAATTCCTTAAGAGCTTCAAAAAAAAGTTATGAATTTATTATAATTAGTTTATCAATTGTTATTCTTTTACACCTAATTAATATTGTGGATGATTCAATTTTTATTTCAGCTACAGTCTTAATTCTTTGTTTTACTATGTTAATCCATTTAATTCTATTTTATTACTACGAACGAAAGGGATATGAAGACTCGTATTAAAGAATATAGAGCACGCTATGGTATGACTCAAAAACAGCTTGCAAAGAAAGTTTCTGTAAGAAGAGAGACAATTGTGTTTTTAGAGAAAGGAAAATACAATCCATCACTAAGGTTAGCATTTAAAATTGCGAAAGTATTTAGTTCAACATTAGAAGAGCTATTTATATTTTCTGACGAAGAACTAAAAGTTAGATAAATTTTAATGTCTTAGATGAGATAGAGAGTTGAAAATGACATTCTTTAAAAATCATATTTAGCCTTATCTTGATAATTTTTATGATAGTTATTGATAAGCAGCATTAAGAAACGATATTTTGTATAAAACGAGACCAAGATTTTCAGTTTGATTTATCTTAGGTTACCAAGTAACTAAAATATTTGTCAATAATAATTTTCACCATGGTCTTTTCGATATGGGTTTAACAACTTTAAGTAGTTTTCTTTTAATTATCTCCATTGGTATTCTGAATATTTGACAAAATTTAGATAGATATTGATTTTTTTTAAAGAAGAACTTCATTTTTAATTTGAAATTTTGAATAATAAAGAATAATGATATAAAGCTCAAATCCTAGTTTATAGGAAATTGATTATATATAGTAATTTTAAAATTAGGCGTTTCATAAACATAAAATTCAATATTGGAAATAATGGATTAAACTTAAAACGCGTAAGTTATAGCTACTAAAGGAAAATTAATTATTAGTGTAATGCTATTTAAATCAACTAACTGAAATGGGATAATTAAAAGTTGCAGATATATTATGAGATTTTTTTGTCTAAATTACTCCAGATTCTTCCATTTATTAGGGCAGTTTTAGTAATCGAAAATAAACCTAAACCTGAATATTAAACGACTTTATATCAAATTTAAACTCGAATTACGAGGGAATTCTAATACTTAAATAATTCAATTTTATACTACTGAAAATTATTTGTTTAATGAAATTCCCAAGGATAAGCGGATACAATTTAGAAACAAGGAAATATATAATTCTAGACGATCTTAAAGGAGATCACAATATCTTGATAATCGCATTTCAAAGATGACTATTTAATAATGAGAACGATGATTAATAGAGGAATGCGCGCAGAAATTCCTCAAAATGCCGTAAGAGAAATAATATTACGATATATGTAAATAGGGGAAAGTTTAAACGGATTCTAGGTATCACATCGGAAGAAACGATTTACTTATATTTGATCAACAAAAAAGAATATATTTTATGGCAAATCCGGGGTCAATTTACTAATTCAAAAGCAACAAATCTCATTAAATTTTTAGAATCGTTATAGAAAAAATACATTTAATTGGGATTCAAGCTTTATCAAGATAAGCAGATTCTTTATAAAGCTGTAATAAGTGAGATGGAATGTCTTTAGCTGAGAATCTTAATTCTTGTATAATGTCTGGTAGTACTTCTATAACTCGTTCTATATCGTCTAATTTGTTATTTCTACCAAGAGTAAAAAGTAAACTTCCTTCAGCATCTTTTTCGCTTATACCCATTGCTCTTAATGTATGTAAGGGTTCAACATCTTTCATGCAACACGCAATTCCTGTAGCTGCTGAAATCTGGTAATTGCTAAGTGAAAGCAAAATATAATTCCCATCGACATAATCAAATCTGAAATGAGCATTATTAGGTAGTCTGTTCGTCGGATGTCCGTTTAGATAAGATTGTGGGATAAGATCTAATACATTATTAATCAATTTGTCTCTTAATACTTTAAGTTTAAACGCTTCGTAATGAATCTCCTTTTTGATTATTTCAGCAGCTTTAGCAAAACCAATTATACCGGGCATATTCTCAGATCCACCTCTTAAACCCCTCTCATGGCGGTCTCCAATAACAGTAGGCTTAATTGGCGTGCCTTCTCTATTATAAAGTGCGCCAATACCTTTAGGTCCGTAAATTTCGTTGGATGAAAGGGTTAACAAATCAAATGGTATTTCTTGAACATCGATTGGAATGACACTTTGACTTGGAACTGCATCTGAATGAAAGAGGATATCTCGATCCCTTGCTATATCGCAAATACTCTTAACAGGTTGGATTGAACCAACCTCGTTGCTTGCGGTTGATACTGATATTAGTATAGTTTTGTTAGTAATTAATTCTTGCAATCGATCCACGATTACTATTCCATACTCATCCACCGGTGCAAACTTAATTTTAAATCCTTGAGTCTCAAGATATTTGGCTATATTTAGTGTAGATATGTGTTCAATGTCAGAAATAATGATCTCATTCCCTTTTTTTCTATTTTCTAGCGCTGTGCCAATGATAGCTAAGTTGTTGGATTCAGTTGCACCAGTTGTAAAAACAATATCGTAATCGTTTGGGGCGTTAATGTATTCTGCAATCTTGTAACGACTATTAATTAATGCATCAGAAGCTAAATCTCCCTCCGAATGAAGCCCTGAAGGATTTCCAAATTTCTCCGTGAAATAAGGAATCATTGCAAACATTACTCTTTCATCAACTGGTTTAGCAGATTGATAATCTAAATAGATCGTCATATTAAGATGCTATAAATGTTTTTTATCTTTAAGTTGAATTTGTAATATTAATTCCTATTGTATATATTCTATAAAATTGCAGTTAAAAATCATTTTTTATTATAAGCAGTTCGATATTGCCGTCAAATGTCGCCTTATCTCCATCGCTTATAAGTTTTAAAGTGTTAGACACACCGGTTACGCACGATATTCCATATTCACGAGCTACAATGGCTCCACGTACTAAAATACCGCCCCTTCTTTCTATGATTCCTTTTGCGAGAGGAATTATAAAAGTTATATATGAATCGATAGAATCGCACACTAAGATCTCCCTTTTTTTAAAGAAAAGGAGATCTTTTATATTTTGTATTATTTATGCTTTTCCTCTTATTAAACCTAGATATCTAGCTGTTCCGACAATCTGTTTAGTTTTAAGATCAAATAAATCCGATTTTTTGATCTCTTTTTTCAAGTTTTATATTTGGTTCTTCTAGCGAAACTCGTAGTTTTTTTTTGATTTTACCAAGATAAATATTATCATCATCTCTAAGTTTATTACTCTCTTTTCCAAATAATAATAGTTCTCTAGCTAAATCCTACTTTTGTTTATCAAAACTAATAAAATATTTAGACTCAAGATTTTCTTCTTTTTCGGTTTCCGTCTTGAGATCGGAGGATTTAATTGGATTGTAATTTAATAAAAAATCGATTACATTTAGTAAGTCTTTGCTTTTATCTAATAAGGAGGTGAGATTTAATACCTTTTCCTTCATATCATTTATAACGACCTAAACTTCAGGATCTTCAAGATGTCGGTTTTTAAGTTATGTTGCTAAGTTTTTATTTTTTCTAAGTACTCTCACGATTTTTAAAAATTCCTTAATTCTTTAAGTACTGGTAGGATCTATTCTTGAAAGTATGCGTACATACTCATAGGGATTCTTTTCAAATCTTCGTAGCTTTTGGTGAGACTCAGATACCAACTTCTTTGATCCTCTGAAGTAAAACCTCTTTTATCCTTTTTAATTGTTGCTATTGGTCTTGATTGAAGTAATATTAATTCTTCTTTAGTCAAATTGTTTTTTGGAAGTGAGGATCACTTTTTTAACTAATAAAATATTCTTAAATTTCAATTACGGTATATAAAAAGGGGGTCCTCATCTAAAAGAAATTTATAAGAAAATAAAGCAATGATAAAAAAGTAAAGGGAACTATTTTTTAATGGAAAAAAATGGTTGCACTTAGAAAAATATTATATGATGATCCCATAATCGGAGCAAGCATTTTAATCCTCCTGTTTTATTGTTTTTTTATATTTTCAATGCTTGTATATTATTATACTTCTTATTTCGTAGGAGTACTGGTTGAAAACATTTCTTTTCTTTTTCTCTTTCTTATAAGATTTTTTATTACCTTTTCATTGATAGGTTTTTATTGTCTATTTGTCGTCCCTATTGGATTCCATCTCCCAAATGGAAAGCAAACAATAAGAGAATATTTAATATCGATTAAACTTAAAAAAAATGACCAAATCAGAAGATATATTATTGTAGGATTGGTGTGTGGTATTATTTACGGTTATTTTTACTTTATAGGATTCTTGATCTTTTCGGAAAAGTTCCCTTTTTTAGATTTAATTATCATATTTGGAATACCTCAAGACATTTCAGAATTAGGTATATTATTATATTTATCTGTTTTAACATGGGCAATATGGGAAGAGATTTTGTTTCGAGGAGTGATTTTAAATATATTACTAAAGAACTATAGCACTAAAAATGCGATATTTATTGACGGAGTTATTTTCGGGTTGTATCATTTATTTAATCTTTTAGGAGGAGTCGATTTATTCTTTATTTTGATGCAGGTCACATCTGCTACATTTGGAGGATTAATCTATGCTTACATGTATATTAAAACTGAAAATCTTGTTCCATGTATGATTTGTCACTACTTACATAATGTTTTGCTCTCTATAATGGAACAGTGGTTTTCTAATGCGTTATTACATAGTGCGGCTACATTTATAATAGTACCTAAAGTGTTTGGAGGGATTATTTCTCCAATTGTAAATTACTTTGTAATAAATATATTTATTAAAAAAAAACGATTCGATAAAATTTTAGCTTAGATTAAGCATATTTAACCGATGGAGAATTATCAATTTATTAAAATGTCTTAAAATTTTACATTTTTGCAATGTTACAAGAAATTTTAATATGAATAATCCTTTTCTCTTAAATCATTTATTGAGTTTCGAGTAAACTATTATGATAAAGGACATTTTTACATTTTTATCAAAAATTCAGGTTTCCTATTTACCAAAACTTTTATAATCAATGACACGAAATCTTAATTATGAAAATAGAATCGATGATAGACAGCCCTATGGTTTCAAATGTCGTGTTTTATCCCCGTATCGCTCCGATCCCAAACAACTTACCGGATTATATTATTCCTCTTAATTTTAAAACTAACGCTGATATTTCCATTGGAGGGTATTGCTATTTAAATGATAAAAATCTCCCCAATATCTTATTCTTTCACGGAAATGGCGAGATTGCCCTGGATTACCGTTATTTCTATCAAATGTTTTTGAACTGCGGGATTAATCTTACAGTTATGGATTTTAGAGGTTATGGTCACAGTAAGGGAAGTCCAATTTACAGCGGTTTAATATCAGATGCATTACCGATATACAAAAATTTCATCGATTGGATTGAATCTCAGAATATGAATAAGACGGTATTTATTCAGGGTAGGTCCTTAGGTAGCGTTTGCGCGGCAGAAATTGGTAGTTACAATCCCGCTGAAGTAAAAGGAATAATTTTTGAGAGTGGATTTGCTAGCGCGTACAATATCATGACGCAATTATTTAATATAAGTGGAGAAACAATTACAAGAGAAAATCTTGAGCCCTACTCAAACGATACCCGTATTAAAAAGATCCAAGTTCCCGTATTAATAATTCACGGTTCAATGGATTGGATCATTCCGAAGGAAGAAGCCACTTTGATTTTCGATAATTTACCCACAATTACCGAAAAAGAACTAATTTTAATAGAAGGCGCTACACATAACGACATTCTTTCATATCAGCAAGATTATTTCACACCACTCAAGTCTTTTATCGAGAAATACAAAACCTAATCTAGTAGAATTTCTTTAGCGGTTCCTATAGCCGTGATAAAGTTCAGCTTGCCGTAAAATCGATTTTTCAGAGTTTTTAGGATTAATTTTACCAACTCTTGCAACATATATGGTGAACTCTTCAACACCGTCAACTCCTATATAGTTATCCATCAATTCCTGATTATAGACGCCAACTGCACATGAACCTGCTCCAATTGCTTCTGAAGCAAGATAAAGATTCTGACAGATATGCCCAGATTCCTGAGCGATGGTCTTATACGAATATTGTCCGTGCCTCCACTCGCTACGATAAGGGATCACAGTCTAAATAAAGATAATGGGAGCTTTACTTATGAGAGTTTTGTCTATTGGGTAGGGATTATCAAGATTGTTTCGGATTAACAGTAGTTTATGTTCAATACTTAAATAACGATATAATCCGGATTCCAAGGTTTCAACATTGAATATACATAGAAAGGTCTCAAAAGGGTGTCTTGCTCCCCCTGAAGGAACCGTTCGCCATAATGTCACGCCGTCACCTATAATCTTTTGGACTCCTTGTGTACACCATAGAAG
>JAHPYY010000056.1 GCA_019058515.1 Promethearchaeota archaeon | reverse complement strand
CTGCTGCGATGCCTTCCATATAGGTTTTTCCCGTGTCTATCCCGCTTTCTAAAACTCTTTCGGGTGGAAAACCGTATATACTTCCGTCCTTAACCCATAATTTATTTAAACTCGCAGGTCCAAGAAGTTTTACCCCTGGATCTTTTTCCCAAATAACAACTTCGATCTTTTTATTTTTTATAACACCGCTCCAGGCTTTTAGTTCTACGGGTGAATCTACATCTTTGTTTTTTATAGCCACTTCAACAATTGCATTCATGATGGAAATTCCCTCTTCGGTCGATGGAAATTTGGTGTAATTAATACCATTTATAATTTCTTCATCTGAAAAAGAGATGTCTTCGTAAAAGTAGGGGTAGACTAGCTTTCTAATGTCTTCGATTTCGTGTTTTATCATGCAAATCCTTTCCACCCCAAATCCTATGTTAAATACTGGAAACCCAATGTCGTATTGAGCTAGACTAACAGGGGAATAAAAACCTCCATCTCCTATTTCTATCCATTCTTTACTGATAGGATGTTCCACAAATATTTCAAATTCAGTTTGAGGTGCATAATATTTTGAGGTTGCTTTTTTAACCACAGAACGATTGTTTTCGAATCCCAGAACTTCACAAATTTGAGAAGCAATCCTCTTACAGTCATTTAACGAGATTTTCTCTGCTAATATCACGATTGATAATGTATTTGAAGAATAGAGATGAGTAGAGTCAATTTTTTGCTCTCGTCTAAACTTAGGACAGATAGAAAAATATTGAAGTGGTAATTCCTTTTTTTTAATCAGATGCGAAAGTACAATGAACCATAACGCCGTGGTGTGGCTTCTTAATGTGGTTTTGGTAGGGACAGGTTTAAGGTTTTTTAATTCGGGGAACACCTTCTCAATAATTAATGTAGCTTCGGTTTCTTTCAATTTTAATCGTTCGACGAAACTTTCAATTAGATCGTCCGCTTCTATCTCCCCTACCTTATATTGTCGAAATATTTTTTGCAATTCATCTAAATTGTCAAAATCTTTAACGATCGATTTAATTAGATTTATCTTATCTTTTGATATTCCTATATCTGGGCGTGGTAACCCAGCAAGGTAAAAAAGTCGGTCTAAGATTAATACTGCTTCTGGTCCGTATTGCTTATAAACTTCTTTTTCCCCTACGAACATAGGGAGAATTAGTTCTTCAAAACCAAGTGAGAGAATCTTTTTTCTTGCATTAAAAATAAAGTCCTGTACGACATGTGGCTTTCCTTTCTGTTGCAATTCAAAATAAGTGCCATCAATATCTAAAAGCTCTTTAGAATTCAACCATGCATTCTCATAATCTTTCGCTGCATTTTTTTTGATCTTTTCTATGTCGAATTGCATTTTTCGGGACTTAAACTAGTATTGTTTTCATTTCAAATTATTAATTATACATTTCTTTAAATTATCCATTTGAACTGATAAAGAGACATCTCCCCTAGTTTTTTCGATAATACTTCTTGCCACATCAGTTTTATGACGCAAATCTTTTGTTAAACCACTTGGATAGTCTAAAGAGAAAAGAAAAGTGTAGATCTCGTCCATAGATTCTAATAATCGGTTTAAATCGTCCAATTTAGAGTTTCTTATATTATCTAATGTATAACGACGAATTTCTCCGATCACATCCGCTAAACCTAACAAGAAATTCAAAGGATCTACATTTAATTCTATGTAACTAGGTATCTTTTGGTTATGTACAATAGAATAGAAGCACACTGCCTCTGTATACTCTTGTTCCGGGGTACGGAGATATTTCGAAAAATTATTGGGATTTTTTATGATAGATTCCTTAAGTACCGCTAAATTGTATTTAATATCTTCAACCTTTTGGTTGTAATTATGTGCTTCCTTCCTATGAATAGATTTAATAGCCACGCTACAGTCTCTCACAATTTTTCGAGATATTTTCAAAATATCTTCACGGATTTGATCCCAATTATCTAAAACGCTGGAAATTTCCTCTAAATTCTTTGCTAAGTTCATTACCAGATAAACCTCTAACTATACTTACATAGAAAAATTTAGAAAAATATTTAGAATTTATCATATTATACCCATTTGAATAGAAATTTATCGCTATAACAATGAAGATTTTATTAATTCACTCAGATGGAGTGCAAGTTATTAAAAATAAGGAAGCAACCAGCAATCCTCAAGAGTTTTCAGAAGATTTAATCGATATGGATGGATTAGTCTTGGTTGCTTACATTTCTGTAGAAGATCAGGATACTTTTGATATAGATTTAATTGCAAAACAAGCTGCAGAAGCTATAGAAGAAAGCATCCTCCAAATATCGAGTTTTCCGGAAAAGGTACGACAAGCGAACGAAGAAATTCGACAGTACAACAAGAAATTAGAATCGGGAGAATTCAAGGGAAAACCTAGAAAATTGAAAGAACTTGTTAAGAGTCGTGACTTGTACAGCGTCGATAAAGTTCTTGTGTATCCGTGGGCTCATTTAAGCAAATTTTTGAGTAGCGATTCCAGTGCTATGGATGTGTGCCCTAAAATCGCAGAAATCTTAGAAAACAAAGGTATTGCAGCAAGATTTTCTCCTTTTGGTTGGTACAAGTCCTTTAAAATCAACTGTATAGGTCATGAAATAGCCGAGATGTATAGGGACATTAAACTAGCGATTAAACCTGAGGAACAAGTTAAAAATTCAGTATTTAAGGTAATTACCACATCAGGAAAAGAAATTGAGTTAAAATTAGATGATGATCAGAACATACCATTCCCAGAGGAGTTTGAAAGCGAAGATTTTCAAGCGTTTCTAAAATCTGAATTGAGTTCAAGAGTGATGGAAAAAGCAATCGAACCAGCTCACATAAAAGTTATGAAGGAATTTGAACTAGTAGATTTTGACCCGAATACTGACGCGGGGAACTTCAGGTGGTATACAAAAGGTATCATTATGAAAAATCTGATTAAGAATTACATTGAAGACCGGCTAATAGACTATGGGGCGATGCTTGTTGATACTCCTGTGATGTATACTGTGAAAAACAAAAAATTAACAGCACAAACCGCTCGATTTCCAGCTAGAAGTTATTGGGTCGAATCTGGAAGCGATAGGTATTTATTGAGATATGCCTGTGATTTTCTCTTATTCGATTTATTTTCACAGATGAATTTAAGACCGCACTACTTTCCCCTAAGAGCTTATGAATACGAGCAGTACGCGTTTAGACGTGAATTAGAGGGTGAATTAAGCGGTTTAAGACGACTGAGAGCTTTCATAATGCCAGATATGCATACGCTCTGTAAGGATATTAAGTCTTCAATTGACGAATTTAAAGAACAATATAAATTAATCAAGAATCTTGAAAACGATTTAGGGATAAAATCCTATGTGATTTTTAGAGCTACTCAGGAATTTTATAAGGAAAACAAGGAATGGATTATTGAGTTAATCAAATCGGAACAAGATCCAGCGTTATTAGAACTATGGGAAGACAGGTATTATTATTATGTTTTAAAATTCGAAAGAAATGTTCTTTCCGCGCAGGGCAAGAGCGCGACATTAGCAACTAATCAAATTGATGTAGAAAGCTCTTTAGATTACATGTTCGACAAAGATGGTGTAAAACGGCAGAAATACGATATCTCTTTTGTAGATACTGATGGTCAAGTAAAACATCCGATAATTCTTCATAATTCCCCAACTGGTGCTATAGAAAGAATTTTGTGGGGCTTAATTGAATCCTGCATTCGAAATAAAAATACAATTGTGCCTGGATTTAAAGCTTGGTTATCTCCCATCCAAGTAAGAGTACTCACAGTAAGCAACGAACAATCGGAATACGCAGAGAAAATATTAGATATAGTAAATAAAAGAGACTTTCGAGCTGATTACGACGACAGAGAAGAAACCGTTGGGAAAAAAATTAGGCAAGCAGAAATGGATTGGATTCCCTACATAGTTATAATAGGGAAAAAGGAAGTAGAAAATCAAACCGTCTCTATCCGGAAGCGCCTAATAGGTAAACCATTTGGTCCGAAGAAAAGTACTTCTACGCAAGTGAACGATATAAAGGTTGAGAAGTTAATAGAGATGCTGGAGGAAGAATCTGTCTCCTTCCCAAGATACAAACTTCCTGTTCCGCTTCGTAAGTTTTCCACGAAAATTTACTTTAGAAAATAGTAATACAGAGACTATAATGAAAATTAAAGCTATAGCGTTTGATTTAGGAGGAGTAATTATAGAATTAGACTTTTCTAAATTTGTGAAGGAAATAATCGAGCAATCGCCCCTAAGTAAAAATAAAACCGCTATAATGCTTGAATTTTTTAGGCAGTCTGACACATATCACCAAGGTATTATTTCAGATGAGGAATTTTATAGGTTTGCCTGCGATTTGCTCCAAGTGTGTGTTCTTAACAAGGAAGAATTCTTTACCGCTTTTAATAGCATCGTATCAGGAGTTAACGGTGAAGTGGTAGAACTAATCCAAAACATCCGTAAATTAAATAGTATCAAACTTGTTTGTATCTCAAACATAAATGCAAGTCACTGGAAATTTTTAAAAGAAAAAAATAAGCATATCTTTGATTTATTTGATGAGCTCGTGTTATCGCATAAGATTAAAATCTTAAAGCCTGATCCCCGAATTTTTAAATATCTCTTAAAAAAAGTAAAGTGTCGTCCAGGGGAGGTACTTTATATCGACGATGGATTAAATAATGTCCGTTCCGCAAGCAATTTAGGTATAAAGGGGATTCATTACACTAATGTTGATGAGTTAAAAGAAGAATTAAATGTTTTGAATATTAAAACCGATTAAATATTATTTAAACCTTCAGGATATTGTTTAATCAAATCCATACAAGCTAAAGCAATATTTTTAAACACAATTTCTACATTCTCACCCGTTTTAGCAGAAGTTTCGAAATATTGGCAATTTAACCTAGCAGCGAGGTCTTCCGCTGCTGTTTTTTCTACTTCTCTTTGTAGATCGATTTTATTACCAATAAGGATCATAGGAATATTCTTCTTAACTGATTTCTTTATTGTAGAAACCCAACCAGGGATTTTTAACAATGTAGGGGTCGAAGTTATATCGTAAACCCCAATGGCTCCGTTACTTCCAGCGAAATAGACGGAGTGGAGCTTCTGAAACACTTCTTGTCCTCCTATATCCCAAAGAAGAAGTCTTACTTTCTTTCCGTCTATTTCTAAATCTTTTATTAAAAAGTTACTTCCGATAGTTTTTTTCAAGTCGTCGCTAAAGAAATCTTTTATATATCTTAGTAATAAAGAGGTTTTTCCAGTACCACCAGCACCAAAAAGAGTAATTTTAAATTTCCATAACATATTAGGTTTGCCTGAGCTATTTTCCGGAGTATTCTGGTTTTTAATTGTAATTTGAACAAACCTCGTCGTGTAATTTAGGTTATATTAAAATATGGTTTTAGAATATAATTTATGATATGGTTTTATGTATATTTAATAATTTCTAAAGAAGGTATTACAAAATGAGGAATTAAGATTTTGTATACATCTTATGAGCCATTAGGGCGCTTCTCTCTTAGTTTTTTTGCTCTTTTCGCAACTTTTTTGGTTTCTTTTACTAGTGCTTCTTCAGTTTTCTCGATTCCATGTTTAGTTTTATCGTAAGCAAATTTTAAATCCTTTTTCACCGTTTCAGAAGTTTTCTGAGATACTCTACCCATTTGAAGCATTATCCACTCCGGGGACCCTACACCGTTTCCAAATTCGTTCCACAAGTACATCAAAAACCCTAGAAATCCTGCATATCCAAAATACACGAAAACGAACACAACGATGTTGAATTGCCATAAAAAGACAGTTATCAACATGTAATGAATCAAAAACAAACTTAATGAAACCTTACCGTAGTATTTTAACATGTTAAAGAATATACTTTGCTTCTTTTTTATATCTATTATATAAAAGTTTATTCCAATGATTAGCAATGCCGCACCAAGATTATACCACATATTAGGCATTCTACCTCTTATCATAAATTCGGGCATTCCTATTATTGTGAAGTCTATGAACTTTTGAGAGTTCGCTATGGCTAAAAGTTCAATCTGAGTGTATTCGCTCTTTCCACCGGTAAGAGTTTCTGGTGTGTATAGAGTGAGACCAAAAGTTATACCAAAAATAACTAAAATGGTTCCCCATGTTAAAAATATTTTTAAAAGGTTGTAATAGGATTCTTCGGTTCCTTTCATCATAGCTTCGTGTAAATACTCCCCAAATATCGTAGAAATACCGCAAATTGAAATCCATGGCAATAAAGTAACTTGGGGAGCAGGTGAAGTTATTATGTAATGAAGAATCCACGCAAAAAGATTTGAATCTTTATTTAAAAAGAGAAACTCTCGTATGTAGTCGGAAACAAATATAATCGCTGTCCCAATAACAGCGCGAGTGATTTTACTTAGTTTTAATGCGTAATAAGAAAATATTTGAGATACTCCGATGAACATCAATATATTCCAACCCCATAAATTTAATGGAAAGGGATACCCTTCAATCGTGAGACCAATTGCGATAAAGTTATAAGGTACTCCAATTAACATTATAACGGCACCACGGGTTAAAATTCGGGCTCTAATCACTTTTTCAGGAACTTTTCCATGTTTTCGTTTAACACTAAACACAACGCTTAATGCTGATAAAAAAACAAATAACGATGGACCTAATATGTCTAAGAACGCATAAACAACTCCGTGAACAAAGACCCAATCAGAATCAAGCCAAGCACCAGAGGTGTGAGCCAAGACTATGAACACAATGGCAAATCCTTTCACAAAATCTATTGATTCAATTCTTTTCAGAGAAGATACTTCCCTAATATCCTCTAGCGGGATTTCTTTTTTTAATAACTCTATCAAGGAAGAAGATGTGTCTCCATTATCGTCTTTATTCGGTTCGTTCTCTGACATTTTTATTAAAAATTGAAACACTAAATTTGCATATATAAAAATAAAAATTTGTAGTTATTTATAATGAATTAAGGAAATATTTGAATATTTATATTTCAAACCTAAGTTTCTACTTATGGAATTAAGAAAATATTTTAGCGGCGAATTAACGAAATTACTAGGACCGATTTTCTTAATCCTATCTGAATTCTTTCCTTGGTTTTCTGATCTTTCCTTATTTAATATATTTCTTATCAGTAGCTACATTGAGTTAGAAAATGCGTTTTTGTACCTATTTCCATTAATAAGTGGTGCTTTATCAGTTCTTGGATTACTATTATACCTAAGGAATAAACAAGATAGGATAAAATACATGGTGATTTCGTTGATTGGGATAGGATTTTTGTCACTTTTTTTTATTGAATTAATTCCAAACGAAGAAATTTATCTGCAAAACATGGGTTTTGGTTTCTATATATGTATAATTGGGTTTGTAATTCTAATTTTGAGTTTAGTACACAGTTTAATCATAAAAAATAACGAATCTTAAACTAAGGGTTGTTAGAATAATAGAGAGAAAGAAGAAAGATAAAAATAAGGACACAACGAAAGATGAAAAGATAGACTTCTATTTCGCTTTAGGTCATGAACTACGTAGAGAAATTATAAGAATTATTGGTACAAATAAGTATTCTTCTTTTACAAGCCTTAAAAATCACTTAAATGTGAGTACAGGGACGATATATCATCATTTGGAAGCGTTATCCGGATTAATCGATCAGAATAAAAGCAAGAAATATGTTCTCACTGAAATTGGAATGCGAGCTTACGAGTTGCTGCAAAATGACCAAAAAAAACTCAACAATATTACATCGGATTCAAATCTCGATCAATTAAGATTCCCTTCAGTAAGGGTTATTAATAAATTTCTGATGAATTACCTTAACCCTAAAAATTCAATTCACAAACTAATTCTCTTAGTTATTTCAATTATAATACTTGGAGGAGGAATGATTTTGTGTGGCATAAGTGGTAATTTTATGTTTCAACTTTTCTTTTTCCAAGAAGCTGAGTTTATTGGCACCTATTCACTATTGAATTTAATAGCTAGCGTCAGTTTTTTAATAAATTCCATAGTTTTTTACGGAGTTGTAGACCTCTACATCTCAGTCTTCCTTAATAAAAAAGAAAATTCTTATCGCTTGTTAGTTAGTTTTCCCCTTTGTTTCTTTCCAATGGTTTTATACTTAGCGATCAATTGGGTCTTTAATTTATTAGGATTAGCAAGCGATCCTTTTCTTCGATTACTTGAAAGAACTGTTTTGATTCTTTTCCAAGTATTAAGTCTTTGGTTATTAGCCAATATTCTAAAAATTGTCAAAAAAATCAAAATAGAGCAAGGATTCATTATTGCTTTGTTCAGTCATCTGGTAGGATTTTCGATTGTCATCTTTTCTACTATGTGACACGCATAAATTTTCTGATTTCTAGATATTTTATTAAGTCTGTTATCGTACTCTGAGAATTAGAGAAATCTATCGATTTTGTGGAGATAAAACAAGAGAAACATCGATTATTCCTGTCTTGGTCCAATGAAATTAGCGGTGTTACTATTTCTGGACGAGCACGAATTATTTCGGGTAATAGTTCATTGTGAACCTCATCAACCGTTCTTTCTCCGAAATAATGAAATTCTAAAGGCATAAATATAGAGTGGAATTTTGGTTCTAGCCTCTCGAGATTGTTAAAGCCACATGCATCACTCAATAACAGCGACACAGGATTGAAATCAATTACATTTCTAATTCCAATATATGAAGTGGTAAGTCGAGGATTTAATTCAATTAAAGAGATTTCACACTCCTTGGTACTTATGAAATCAATCCCAAAAAAGCTATGAAACTTTGAGAAATCAATTTTGTTTAATTTTTTATACAAGAGGTGATAAAAACCTTCGTTTTCGAAAAAAACTGGACTATCTCCTCCTAGATACCTTAAATTACTACAGATTGGTTGCAGCAAAATCCTCTGATTACTAACGCCTAAAATTAATATCGCATTTTTCAAAAAGGGACTATTACTTAGAAGTAAAGTACTCATATCTCTACCAGAGACAAATTCTTGAATAACATAAGCTCGACTTTTATCGAAATAAATCGGAGGGTCTTTCAAAAAAGATTCAAAATCCTCATTTGAGTTAAAAAAATAGACTTGTTCTGATCCCACACCATCCAAAGGTTTTAAAATTAGCGGTTTGCTTAAATCGGCTGTAAAATTCATTAAAGAAAGGTTGTCATTAAAATCTACTTTCATTGTGGATGGAGTGGGTAAGTTGTTTTTTAAAAAAAACTGATAGGTTAGAAGTTTTGAAGTTCCTAGTTTTATAGCTTCTAATTCATTACTTAAAAGCTTTGTAGGGAGATTTTTAACTATACTTGTAAGATTATAGAGGATGTTTTCAGATTCAGGAGCAATAATAAAAGCGTAATCTGATTTTCTCGTTAATTCTTTAAATATTGAGATAAAATTATCATCCTTGTACACTACCTTCGCATAATCCACCTTCACATAATCGATAAGAAATTTAATTCTATAATCGAAAACGGAGTAAACCTGAAACCCCGATAGCTTAAAGTCTTCACATATTGACTTTAACATGGCAAAACCTTCAGAAAATAGAGGTGAAGGAATCTTAGTCTTGTTAAATCCTCCTCCAGAGACATATTCAAAGACAAAGACAGATTTATTCATACATGACAAGTCCGGATCTGATGATGAATGGTTCTCAATAATGAAAACGAGTCATTCTCTCTTTTGTGTAATAAAGAATAAAAGTTCTTTATTCTTTTGTATCATATCACAAATTTAACGAATAAATAGGTAGTATTAACGTATGTCTTTTTTTCCAGAAGAAACCATGCAAAGAATACGGTTTCTACATTTTAAAATAAAACATATAGAAGAAGCCCTGAAAAAGGAAGAAGAAAGCTTCAGCTTAGACGATCTAAATTTGATTTTAGAATACACAATGATTTTAAATATAAATTATGGCTCGGAAAACCATAATAAGATTCTAAGACAGTTGGATATAACACCCTCGTATCAGGATCCTACTAATAGTAGAGAAATCGATATTAAAGATTTAACTTTTGAGTGTTGCAGAACCTTATGGGTTCTTGGAAAGGGATACAGTCAACTTTCAGAAAAATTTGAAGAAGAAGACGACTGGGAAAATGCAATTTTATCAATGCACGAGGCGAGTAAGATTTATAAAGCAGCAGCGTATTTTAGTTCTGCAGCTATAAATCAAGTGGATAAAGGTATCGAGTTGATGTCGGACAATCTAGAGTTAGAATCCGAAGAGTGTAGAATATTTGCTCAAGGGATCGCCGCATTGAGAGAAGAAAGCAAAAATAACTTTTACTTTGCGTCGAAACTATACTCAGGACTTAGTGCGCTATCTAAACGGTTGTTTTACCTAAAAAAGCATGAAGAAAAAAAAAAGCAGCAAATACGCGCTCAATTTCATGTTGATATGGGAAGAGCTTGCTATTTAAAAGCAAAGGCTTCAGAAGAGTCGTCTTTAACGGGAATTAATGTCGAAAAGGTAAGCAAATTAAAGCAAAAAGCCAACTTCTATTACTCTAAAGCGAAGACAATTTGGGAGACAATGTTAGAGGAACTAAAATTATCTGATGGTGAAGCAGAAAACATTGAAGCTAATCTTTCGGTGGTCAATGAATTTCTTGAGGATATGAAAATTGAACCTCTAGATTACGAAAGGATCAAAAAAATCCAAGATCCCGAACCAATTATAATCATTCCCGAAAATCTTGCTCCCTTTGTACCTAAAACGACGGTTTATTTAACTAAGTATATACCGCGCGATCTTGATGTCAAGCGGTTTAAATCGTTCCAAAAGAAAAAACTGGAGAAAAAGATACCGTATAGCAAACGAGAAAGGTTGCTGGATAAAAAAGCAGGTGTCGTAAGAACGATAAACGAGTTAAAAGTGCTTAAAGAGAACAAAGAGATCGACACGGACAAATTTGCGGAGTTAGTGGAAAAGTACAGTACTAAGCTAAATATGATTGATAGCGCAATAGAAAAACTAAACAAGTAACTCTAGTGATTAAAAATCATCAACAACTGCTTGATCTCTTTTTTCAATATATTTATGTCTATTTTTTTCTAATTCGAACTTTCTGTCCAACTCGTTCTTTAACACTAAATCGTATATTTCTTTAAAGTTTAAAGAGATCAATCCTAATTCCAAAAGAAACATCACTGCTGTCATTAAAAATTCTAATTCGTTCAAATTCAAGAAAAATAACAGACCTAACGCAACAATGTGTGGTATATGCGCGCAGGAGATTATTCTCAAGCGTTTTCCGTACTTAATTATGTGTCTATCCTCTAATTTAAATATTTTCTTTAGTCTAAACGATTCTAAAAGGTAGTAGAGACAAAAAATGAAGTTGATACAACAAAGAATCACAATGAAAATCAATTCTTCCGAGCCTAAGGCAACATAGGGCTTTAAAATAATCGATCCTACCATAAAAGTAAATGAAAATAGAAAAACTACTAAGCTTAGCGAAGCTAATCCTTCGCGATAATCTTTAAAATCAATAATCAAAACACCAAAAACTATTATATATCCTTATTGGAGAGACTTTAATCCTTAATTAATCATATGATTTATATCATTTTCTAGCTTTTCTAGGACATAACATGTCAGACCAAACCAGCCTGCTTATATATATTAAAAACATGCTTAGTGATATGATGTATATAAACGGAATAATAGCCACTGAGCTAGTCAACATCACTGAACATTTAGCTGCGATGCGTAAAGGCGAGGATTTCTTGACGAATAGTAAATGTATTGCTGAGCACCGTCAGTTATCGGAAAATGTACTTAGTCTTGTAAAGAAATACAAGGGGAAAGATCAAATCTTCAATGCTTTAAACGAGCATGTTCTAGGTCATATTCAAGATAATCCAAAAGAATGACTTTTATTAACAATCAATAACACCACAAAAAGCGAGAGAACAAGTTATGTCTAATAAAGATTTTGATAGATTTGTCAAAGAGCTGCAAAAAGAGATAATTAACAAAGAGATAAATGATTTCAACGAGAGAATTGTTAGTCTTTTTCATAATCCGCCTAATTGGGGTAATCCAAAGAACGATAAGTTTCTCGACTCTGAACTATACGAAGGCCCATGTGGTGATACTATGCAATTCTTTTTAAAGATTGAAAACGATAAAAT
>JAHPYY010000055.1 GCA_019058515.1 Promethearchaeota archaeon | reverse complement strand
ATTTAGGAGTTTCAAGAGTCTTGTAATGTTTGGATTAATTTATGCACTTGTTCGTCAATTAACTCCATAACTTGCGCATAAATTTTGTCAGAGGTGTAATACGGGTCAATAATGTCGAGATTAGATCGCTCACCGTTGAATTCTTTTAGTGTATACACTTTTCCAGAAATAGTTTTTACATTTGAATACGAAGATAATATGTCTCTTTTATGATGGAGTTCCATGGTTAAAATTAAATCAAATTGCTCTAGCAGTTTCCTATTTACTAACTGTGGTACAAAATCGGAATGAGCGATCCCCTTAGAGTTTAGATAGCGCCTTGAACCAGGTTGCATGTAGCTAAATGCGTTTATGAACCCTGCGCTTGAAATCCTTAAATTTAGTTTTAATTTTTTAGCGTAATGTTTTGCGAGGTACTCTGCAGCTGGGCTTCTTGCAGTGTTTCCCGTGCAAACAAAAAGTATACTATTTATTTCCATTATGAAGATTGATTCATTTTAATAATTTTCTTTAAAGAATTCTCGACTCCCAAATGCATTCTTTGTATGACCTCGTGATATTCCTCAGGAGTTAAGTTTATAGGATCGGGGATGTCGAAGTGAGATTCTTCTCCAGCGAATTTAAGTAATAAATGGGCTTTCTTTTGGACCTCTGGAAGGTGTTTAAACTTTCTCTTGAATTTATTGTTGTGCCTTGATTCCATAGCTAAAATTAAATCTTGCTTTTCCAGCAAATCGTCGGTCATAACCTTCCCCCTAAAAGCCTCAATTTTACGATCCAACATTGTTCCTGCTTTTTCTCTGATGTAAGCTAAGGTTTCGGGTCGAGGGGTCGGATAATAGCTAAAAAATCCCGCAGAATCAAAGTTAACATCTTTCAATTCTTCCTTATACTTCGTCAATTTTAACCACTCTGCAATAAACTGAGCAGCGGGAGAACGAGCCGTATTGCCAAAGCATATAAATAATACATTTCTTATTTTACTCATATATCCTCGTTAAGATAAATGAATTGCGGAAAATAAGATTTCTTATATTTTTTTAATGACGAACTAAATCTAGATAACAATCAAATAACAAGAAAGTTTGAAACATTGAAAACTGATTTTTTAATTATCGGTGCTGGGGTATCGGGGTTATCTTTGGCGATATACCTTTCAGAGTTATTGAAAGAGTCTCAGATTACAATAATTGCTAAAGAAAATATTAAAGAATGCAATACATTCTACGCCCAGGGAGGAATAGCTTGTGCATGGAACGGAAACGATAGTCAAGAAAAACACATTCTAGATACAATAGCTGCTGGAGATGGTCTTTGCGACGAAATAGTTGTAAGGGATATAATTTCCCATTCAAAAGAAGCAATTACGGATCTAATAGACTGGGGAGTGGAATTTTCTCGCGATCAAAACGGGGATTACGAATTGGGAAGAGAAGGTGGACACTCCGAGCGAAGAATATTCCATGTTGACGATTTAACGGGAAAACACGTAGAAGTAGCACTTATTGAAAAAGCTAGAAAAATAAGTAACATTGATATAAAGGAGAAGTGGTGCGCAGTCAACTTATTCTCAAAGAACCTTAGATGCTACGGAGCTTATGTATTGGAACAAGAAGCGCAGGAGATCCACAATATCTCCGCAAAAGCTACCATTATAGCCGCGGGGGGAGCCGGAAAGATTTACCTTTACACAACAAATCCAGATGTGGCTTCAGGGGACGGAATTGCTATGGCGTATAGAGCAGGAGCGACGATTGCGAACATGGAATTTTTCCAATTTCACCCAACATGCCTTTATCACCCCTACGCGAAGTCGTCTTTGATTACAGAAGCGTTAAGAGGGGAAGGCGCCATTTTAAAGGATATTTCAGGAATGGAATTCATGGGAAGATATCACCCATTAAAGGAATTAGCTCCCCGAGATATTGTTTCTAGAGCAATAGATAGCGAACTGAAGAGATCGGGAGACGATTACGTGCTATTAGATATTGCGTCTTACCGAAACGAGTCATTTATTAAATCTAACTTTCCCGGTATCTACGAAAAGTGTATGGAATTCAACATAGATGTTACTACAGAGCCAATTCCTGTAGTACCTGCAGCTCATTACTGCTGTGGGGGAGTTCAAGCAAAATCTAACGGCACAACAGATGTGAAAAACCTTTATGTAATCGGAGAATCCGCGTGTACTGGACTTCACGGGGCGAATCGGCTAGCAAGCAATTCTTTATTAGAAGGTATTGTATGTGCTAAGAAGTGTTCTGCACATGTTGCCGATAGAATGTTTAAATTTGGTGATAAAGATTTTCCAGCATGGGAACCTGGACATGCGGTTCCCTCTACTGAAGCGGTTATCATCACCCAGAATTGGGATGAAATCAGGAGATTTATGTGGAATTATGTAGGCATTGTACGCACTGATAAGCGATTACAGAGGGCGAAGAAGCGAATAAACTTATTACTTGACGAAATTAACCAATATTATTGGGACTTTAAAATCGAACGGGATTTAGTAGAACTAAGAAATCTTGCTACCGTTGCTAAAATTTTAATAGTAAGTGCAATTTCGAGAAAAGAATCGAGAGGGATTCATTACAATCTTGATCACTTAGATAAGGCAAATAAAATACGACCCACCTTAATAAAAAAACCGTGGTAAGTGTTAATTTTTTAGCGAAGATTGAATAGCTTAAACTATCAATGCACTAAAAATTATAAATTCAATGAAAATCAAGAGATTTACTTAATTATATGAAAATTGAAAAGATAAAACCTAAATTCTCTCTTATTCAATACAGGAAAGACAAAAGAATAGTAAATCTTGAAAATAAAACAGATAAAAAGACATTAGCTATTTGGGCGATCGATTGTGCTTTACGAGTTCTACCATACTTTGAGAAAAAATATCCTAATGATGATCGTCCTAGAAAAGCCGTTGAGACCCTCCAAACATGGATAGATACTGGTCTATTTAAAATGACCGATATACGCAAAGCTTCGCTTGATGCTCATGCAGCTGCCCGAGAAGTATGTGAGGATAATGCCGCTCGTTCTGCTGCTCGTGCAGCGGGTCAAGCCGTTGCAGCAGCTCATGTTAAGGCACATTCAATCGGTGCTGCAATTTATGCATTGCAAGCCATACATAGGGCCACAAAATCTTCCAATGCTAATTCTGCTGTAGTGAAAGAACGAGAGTGGCAATATAAACGCTTACTTAAGTTGAGAGAAAAATTCTTACCGAAATAACTTATCTTCAGAGGATATTTAAACACATTTCGCATTTATTGAAGAGAGAAGAATGGTTAAAGATTCTAAAGATCAAATAAGCGTAAATATTATCGAGAAAACTATAATTTTATATTTTTAACAGCATTAATAATCAAAACTCATACAAGTCCGTAATTAAATGACCGAACTAGGAAAGCGAATAAGAATAGAACGGATTTTTAACAGAAAGAGCAAAAAAACCATTATAGTGCCCATGGACCACGGTTTAAGTGACGGTACCATAAAAGGATTAGAAAATATGGCTGCCATGGTAGATAAGGTTGCTAAGGGAGGAGCAAATGCAGTTCTCGAGCATTCAGGCATGGTAGCTTATGGTCATCGCCAATCTGAAATCGATATTGGTTTGATAATTCATTTATCGGGAGCTACAAGCCTAGCACCAGATCCTGATCGTAAAGTAATAGTATGTTCTGTTGAACGAGCTATTAAAATGGGAGCGGATGCGTGTTCAATTCACATAAATATTGGAGCGAACGAAGAGCCAGAGATGTTAGAGGATGCCCAAAAAATTGTAGAATCGTGTAGAGAATGGGGTATTCCTTTATTGGCTATGATGTACCCAAGAGGAAAGAAAATTTCCAACGAAAATAATCCCGAAGTGGTAAATATAGCCACGAGAGTTGGAGCAGAATTAGGTGCTGATATTGTAAAAACAAACTACACAGGAGATATTGATTCCTTTAGGTATATTGTAAAAGGAGTTCCCACACCAGTTGTAATAGCGGGAGGGCCTAAAACAGACACTGTTGAAGATTTGCTTCAAATGGTTTACGATTCGATCCAAGCAGGAGGAGCAGGTGTTGCTTTTGGTAGAAATGTGTTTCAGGCGCAAGATCCTACAAAAATGGTAATGGCATTAGCAAAAATAATTCACAAGGGCTATACCATCGAAGAAGTGTTGAAAGAATTAGAATTTAATTAGCATGTTTCCCATTTTCCACATTTTCGTTCCATTAATATTTTTTGAACTCCCGATCGTAAAAAGAAACATGGAGTTCAATAGACTTGCCATAATTGTTGGCTCATTATTACCTGATATTATTGATAAAACGCTTTTATTTTTAAATTTAGGATCTGGAAGAGATTTATCTCACACACTAATATTTAACGCGATTTTATTTCTCCTATTGCTGATAATCTTTCGAGACCTTAGTATTTCTTCTTCATACTTTATCGGGGCAATGTCTCACCTGTTCTTAGATATGCCGTATGTTCCTATTCTATCCCCCTTCTTAGAATACGAAGTAATCAATGTAGAAGATCCTATTAGGATATGGCTTAACACATTAATGACAAATCCAATAGTAATAATCACAGAGATTATTGGAATTGTAGGATTGATTTACATCGTTATCAGAAATAAGTTATATAAATATAAAAAATTGTACAAATTTTTATTTGAAAATTCTGATAAAAATGAAACTAAAATAATCGTATTAGAGCAAACAAAAAAGATTTAATGATTAGATTCAACTTAATTTAAGTAAACACATAGGAACTATTTATAGTTAATAATAGGAATTTTGCTATTGAGGATAGAAATTAAAATAGATACCGTGATAAATTCTGAGTAAATTGGATAAACCACGCATATTGATTGATGTAAGAGAACGGAAGTTAATGGATGTCCTTGAAAAGATGAAAGAGACCATAGAATTTGAAGCCAAACGACTTGATGTGGGGGATATTATTATTTCTGAAGATGTAGCCATAGAGAGAAAAGAAGGTTTCGATTTCATTTCGTCAATTATGGATAATCGTTTGTTTGAGCAATTATTAAGATTGACCGATGTTTATAAGTATCCAATCTTATTATTAGAGGGGCTTAACGATTCTACATTTAAAAACACCGGGATGAATATTAAATCAATCTACGGTGCGTTAGCATTTTGTTCCTACAAATTGGGGGTTTCAGTAATCCCTACGAGAAATATTGAGGATTCTGCGATAGTTGTGGAAAGAATTGCCTATCGGGAACAAGTTCAAGATAACAAACCAATTCTCTCGCGAAAAGCGCCTAAGAACATGAGTCCAGAGGAGAGAATGACTTTTATCATCGAGGGGCTCGTAGATATTGGTCCTACCAAAGCAAAAACCTTAATTGACACCTTCAAATCGCCTTATCAAGTTTTCAAAGCGATAAAAAACACTGAAATTATTTACACTCGTAATAACAGACCAAAAGGCATAAAAGGACCACTGGAAAGATTAAGGGGATTTGGGTGGAAATTTATAGAAAAAAATCAATCAATCTTATTTGGTGTAAATAAGAAAAAACCTCAAAAAAAAATAAATGATTTTTAATAAAATAATCGTATCTAAGTGGCATTAAGTCAAATTAAAAACGCTACTTTTTTTAATATTTCTCCACAATCTAATAAACCTATAGAGATTTATCATTTAAAATGCCGTTAGGTGTTTATATATCATAACTCTCACTTCTCACATCGAACTTATGTCTTACGAAATCCCTCTAAAATATATAAAAATCAAAAAAAAAGTAATAAGGATTATTTATAGCAAATTGAAAGAAAGAGGTTTTCGTTCAATTTCAGAGATCGAAGAACAGCTTGGAGCTTCATTTAAAAATCCTCTCTACTACGAATCTTTGATGAAAGAAGGAGATTTTTGCAAATTAAAAGCCATTTTAGGAAAGAGTGATTTGTTAGAATTATTCCAATCTAATGATATTCCCCATGAAGTAATAATTGGTCGTGGAGGTAGTAATGAAATAATATTAGAAGAAAGTGATCACATTACAGAGTTGGTAGGCATTATTCTAGGAGATGGTTATTTAGGATTGAATGGTATGGATATAGAAATAGCATTTAAT
>JAHPYY010000054.1 GCA_019058515.1 Promethearchaeota archaeon | reverse complement strand
TGTCTCAACACGATGGCGGATGCTATCACTCCAGTGCTTTAACTGAAATAACTCGCTTAAGTGACTATATATTTGCGCTAAATAGTAATCCCCAATTAATTTGGACACATTTTCAATATTTTCTAAAAGAAATATGAGATCATACTGAAGCCTGATTAAGCGCCCCATTTTTCGTTTAAATCTTTGCAGAAATGTTCTGCTTTTGAAGTAGATTTTCCGGATATCTTCTTCGGCTATTGTTAACCTTTTATCTAATAGTTTATCTAAGGTTCGTAATCCGAGCAATTGATAATTAGCAATCTCAACGACGAGTAAAATATCTTCGTAATCTGAGTTAGGATCAATTATTAAACCCCTATCAAAATCGAAGAGAACTAAATCATTGTTTAAGAAAGTAAAGGATTTGCCTAGAGTCTCATTAATTTGATTTAAACTCAATTTTAATTCTGGATTTTCCCCCATGAGAAGAGCCGAGATATAATTCCTTTGTTCTTTAACAAAGACTTCTGGATTTTCAATTTCATCAGTAATACAATATAATAAATAATCTTCGTATTCAAAATCTCTAAAGTCATAGGCTTCTTCAATAAACTCTCTTATTTGTGTAAATACTTTATTTTGATGATATTTAAGAAAATTATTTATACGGAACTCCCCATCAGTTGTTTGAAATGTAATTTTTCTTAAGGTATGTAATTCTTGAAATGCCAAGCCTTGAAAAAAGAGTCTAACAACCAAAGAAATTATACCATCTGCATACAATTTAACATAAAGTGTGATGTCATTGATAAATTGGAATTTCGAAGTTATTTGATGAGTCATTTCCATAACTAAGGGCTCTGGAAAATCAACATAAGAGGGGGTATCTTTTGTTTTAACAACATTTTTATCTTTAATAGCAGGTACAACTTTCACTGCTTCCTTTAAATCAATACTACGCCCAACGTCAGTTAAGCGTAGAAAAATTACCTCGCCATTCAAAAGAATTCCTTTGTTCTTTATTGCAATGAGTCGAATAAATCAATAGTTATATATATTTATTTCTAATCTAAAGGAGCTGAATACTTCAAACAGAAAATTAAGAGTTTAGTAAATTTAAGTTAATTGATATCTAAGAACCCATTTTAATTTATCTTTGATATCAATAACGCCTTTAGTGAGTTCAACTATACCTTTAACCCTATTATATTCACTCATAGAGTTTAAAGTTCCAGATAAAGTCACCACCCCATTTTTGACCTTAATAGTGATCCTGTTCACATCAATACTAACCGAATTTTTCATTGAATTAATTATAAGTTCAGTGATTTCGTCGTCAGAGGTCTCTTCGTCGGGGATAACCTGGATCTTGTTTTTAACCGAAACTACCCCAGATATATGTGAAGCCATATTTCGAGTCTTCTCACTTTTCCAATAAGAATTTACCTTACCTTCTAAAACGACGATGCCCTTTTCGATTGATACTTTAATATCGTTAGAAGTTATTTCTGAGTTAGCATCTAATAAACAATACATAGCTTCCCTTACATCGTTATCTGAAAGAGCCTCATGTGTACCAGGAAATTTAACTTCAATATCATTAATTACCATATTTATTCCAGTTACCAATTGCGTTTCAATCTCAGCTAATACTTTCTCTGGGTATGTAGATACGCATCCTTTTAAAGTAGCTGTATCCTCCATCACAATAACTTCGATTTGTGATTCATCAATATTGTTATCCCAAGTTAACCTATTTTTTATTTCTTCTTCCCTTTCATTCATAATGTTCACTTCTTCTAAACTATTTTACTAATTATAAATTATTAAAATTCCGATTAATGGCATTATTTCATATATTAAATGTTCAGATCAATGTGTTCAATAATGTTCCTTAGTTTGTTCGCACTATTTTTGAAGTTTTGAACTTCCTCATCGTTTAATTCGATCTTAAAGACTTCCCTTACACCAAATTTATTAATAATACAGGGTAGACTTAAATAAACATCGTTAATTCCGTAAAAATCCTCGATTAGTGTCGAGACGGGCAATATTGTATTCTCGTCGTCTACAATTGCTTGAGAAATCCGTGCCATTGCTAAACCAATGCCATAAGAAGTTTCTCCCTTCCGTTCTATAATTTCATATGCTGAATCTCTTACTTCTTCAAAAATTGTATGTAGTTCCTTATCTGATTTTTCTAAACCATTGTAATGACACATCTCACGAAACTTATTGATATAAGTCCCACCAATCATTGCACTACTCCACACAGCAAATTCACTATCTCCATGTTCTCCTAAAATGTAAGCATGAACATTTCTAGCGCTCACAGAACAATAATTTGCTAATAGATATCTGAATCTTGCTGTATCAAGAGTAGTTCCTGATCCTAAAACTTCATTTTTAGGCTTTCCAGATATTTTATAGGTTATATAGGATAATATATCGACTGGGTTTGACACGATCACATAAATGGCATGGGGAGCGTAATCTTGAATTTTAGGAACGATTGTTTTAAATAATTCGGCGTTTTTATTTACTAAATCGATTCTTGTCTCTCCTGGCTTTTGATTTTTGCCTACGGTTATTACAACAATATCAGAATCGAATATATCTTCATAATTCCCTGGAATAATTTTTATAGGACGCGTGTAAGGAGCAGTATGAGATAAGTCCATAACTTCTCCTTCTAACCTCTTGCGATCGATATCTACCATTACTATTTCTCTAGCGATCCCTTTTATAATCAAAGCATATGCGAAACGAGTTCCAACATTTCCGCATCCAATAATCGAGATTTTTGGATGCAAATTTACCTTGTTCAAGACTGAATTAACACCAAATAGTTAATTTCCTATTAAGTATAAAAGTCTTGCGTTTAAAAAAAATAATAATTCGCATATAATTGAGAAATAGTATAATATGGTTAAATAGGGCGACTTTTTGAAACATATTAAATTTAAAAGCGTCAGATTAATAAGGCAAAGTTAGAATGTAAGCATATGAATTATTATCAAATTGAAGAAATTACTTTTTCTAAATTTAAACCAATTAAAACTACTTGTAGGTGAATTAAAAATGTTACCTATTGGACCTTTAATGGCAGAACATAGATTAATTGAAAGAATGATTAAAATTCTAAAAATTGAAATTGAGAGTATAAAAAAATTTAATGAAATTAACGAGACTCTAATTGATAATGTAGTAGATTTCATAAGAATTTACGCTGACCAAACACATCATGGTAAAGAGGAGGATATTCTTTTTCGGGAGCTCAAGCAAAAAAAAATAACAGAAGAACATAACAAAATAATGGAAGAACTGATAAACGAACATATTTTTGGCAGGAGAATAACGGGAGAATTAGTTGAAGCAAAAAAGAATTATATTAAAGGGGATAAAAACGCAATTTTAGATGTGATTGAAAAAATTGACATTTTAACAGGATTCTATCCAAAACATATTGAAAAAGAAGACAAACACTTTTTTATTCCTGTTATGGATTACTTCACTAAAGCAGAACGAGACGCTATGCTAAATGAAGGTCAAGAGTTTGATCGGAGAATGATTCATAGGAAATACGATCAATTAATCGAGTCCCTAGAAGAAAAACACAATATTAAAGGGCCACAAAAATCTGATTGGATTGATTATCTCTAAATAAAATTTCATTTAAAGAAAATTATTAGAAATATAATTAATTTAGATTAACTATATTCCAAGGATTTTATTTAGTCTAAATTTTAAAGATTCCCTTCAAAAAAAAAGAAACTCAAACCCAAGGGATAAAGTATGAAATTTAAATTAAAATATAAACTCGAATGTTTAATGGGATTTTTTGGAGTTGTATTTTCTGCTTTTGTATTATTCTTAGCGGTTATTCTCACTCCTGGCTACAATATATTTGAAGACACAGTAAGTTCTTTAGGTAATGGAATTGCAAAATCATTGTTTAGCATTGCGTTTGTGATTGGTGGTTCATCGGGAATTCCATTTTATATTTATCTTGAAAGAGAACTCATAAATATTAATGATAATGTAAGAAGATTCGCAACCGTAATTTCTATAGTTACTTGCGTGTGTATTGCTTTGGTAGGGATAATTCCAGACGAGACTTACCATGAGCTTTTTATTATTTTTCATAATTTTGTGGCGTTTTTTAGTTTCATCGGTTCTGGATTATACATCGGGTTATTTAGCATTTTAATGCTTATAAGCACTAGGACTGAAGATTTCATAGGAGTATATTTTCATAGGTTAATCGCGTATTTAGGATTTTTTACTAGTGGGTTGGTTGTAGTTCTTTTTATTGTCCCCATACCTATTATTGAGTGGACATTGACAATTTCCATTTTATGTTGGATAATGTTGACTTCCATCTATCTTATCAGATCAAGGTTTATCAACTTATCAGTTGTACATTTTCGACAATTAGAAGACACCAAAAAACTAGAACTGTTCGAAGAAATCTTGAAGGCTTTAAAAAAGTTAAATCTTGAACAAGAAGCGATCACTAGGGTTATTACTGAAAACATAGAGTTTTTAAGGGAAAGGAACGAAAAAAATACAAATTGATTTATTTGAGAGCTAGAAGCTTGTCCAATTCAATTAGAACAGCTACAAAAAGAAATAGATACTTAACTTTACCGTTTATTTCAACGTTTTGACCAACAATCCTTTTAGTATTCTTAATGCAGTCTCCTAAAATTACTGATCTGTTCATCTGCTTCTTCGTTAAAAAAGTCTTATTTAATGAGAGTTTTATTTTTGTAAGCTTATGATAGTGTAGTTGATTTTCAATATCTCTCGGCCTCAGAGTTGATTGATAGAACCACAGATTTAACGAGTGAATCAATAACTTTGGTTCGTAATAGTGAGGAAGATAGAGGATGTTTAGAAAAAAATGATTGAGGTTATAGAAGTTATTTTAAAGTATAATACTAAAAGAAATAAATACGAAAATCCTTTTAAAAACCAAGAACATCTAAACCAATTATATAATTTATATATAATTTCATAGAAAGGAAATAAGGTAAATTTAAAGTCTGAAAATGATATATCAAGGATTATTTAAAATTTTACACTTCTATTTCGAAGAAATTGATCTTTTTTATACTAGTGTTGATAACTACTTTAATACAAGACTAAAGGAACAATTTAATATTAATTCCGTTATTGAAGGAAAGATTGAAGAAAAAATTGAACAAATTATCCAATTTTTTAAGAAAGAATTGTTAAAACTTAGTTTTAGTCAATTAGAATTGGAAAATAAGTTTTCGAATCCTTTTGTTAAATTTACGAAAGAAGATAAAAAAAACACGCTTGACATACGTGATTTTTACAAAATTAAGATTGCTCCAGAGGTATACGAGCTCTATTTCGAAAAAATTTGCGATTACTTAGTAGATCTTGACGTTCAATTAATTATTTCGAATTTAATTGAAAATGATGAGTTGCCGACTGAATTTTTATTGGAAATTGCAAATCTTAAGAATTTATATGATGAAGAACGCGAAAAAGAAAGAAATTTAAGAAAGTATATTCAGGTTAAAGACAAAATTCTAAACAAATTCTACGAAAATAAAGAGAATATTGAAAGTTTAGAAGATTTAAAGGAAACGAGAGAAAAGATACAATTGCTATATTTCATATACAGAATTATTGAGTTTTTTAACGTAAAGAATTTATTTGATTTTTCTCATATTGAAACATACCTTCGAACTCATTTAAATGAATGCTTAATCTCTCTTCCATTAGCGTCTTTGAAAAATCCTGAACTCTATTATTGTGCCATCTATCTATCTAAAAAACTTGAAATAAATATCAACTATGCTCTATGTGAAGAATTTTTGGAGCAAATGTACAAACAAATAACCAATGCATTTGATTGGCCCATTTATGAGAATACAGCAGAATTATATTTCCTATTGAAATCGTTTTACTTAATGGATAAAGAACTAACAATCGAGCAGATAGATAAATTAATCAAGGTTAGTCCAAAGTCGTTTGAACTCCAATTTTTAAAAGATTTAGAAACCTCTCATCTGGTTGTTATCTTAAAGATTTATAGAATGCTTAATGCAAATAAGGTATTATATGAAGAGCAATTTCAATCTATTGAGAGGGAAGTAGCAGAACGAATCTCATTAGATGGAATTAAACAAACTAGAGAAGGGTTAATTTCCTCAGAAGCGACCTATTACGTCCTTTTTTTTTATTATATTAGTAATAAATTATCGGAGTTAAGAGATCATACTCTTTTAGATAACATTATCTCAAGAATATATAGGAATTTAGAAATCCTCTCGTTTTCCAAATACACTAATTACGATTTATTTAGCGAAATTCTGTACTCCTGTAAAAGCTTAAAACTTCTAAATATTGTCGAAGATAAAGAGATTAGCCTTCATCTTGCAAAATATCTACTTCCCGAAGAGGCCTTTAACAGAATAGATGACATGAATGAAATAAGATTTGGAGAGACCAAATTTAGACATTTAAAAATTAATAAAATTACGGGTGAAGTTGATTACATACAACCTACGTAGGTTTTTTCTTAATTTTAGGTTGAATTAGTTTAATATAATTTCAAATACTCTTAGATTAATGGAGGATATAACCTTGAAATATAGGAGCTTACAATAAAAAAAAGTATATTCAAATTTAATCTTT
Organism: Promethearchaeota archaeon; assembly: GCA_019058515.1. The sequence goes on along the minus strand of JAHPYY010000054.1, from coordinate 14,497 downwards.
AAACCTTAATTTTGAAAAATCAAGTTTCTTGCTAAATGTGTTATTCTTCTTCCTTTTTATCTAACTGTTTTTCTAGTTCTTCTTTTTCTCTTTCAAGCTTCTCAATTTTTCGATCCTTCAATCCTATTTTAACCTTTCTAAAGGTAATCCCTTGATAACTTAAAAGCTTACTTATGAAAATAAGCGTTGCCAGTAATATTCCTATTAAATAGGCAACATTCACTGTCCAGAAATAAGGCGCGATTGCAGTATAGAACGCCAAATTTAAGAAAGGAGATATAATCGCAATAAATCCTATCCAAATCATGGCAATTAATAAAGAAAAGCGCTCGTAATTTTTACTATCCGCACGAAAGAAAACATACAATCGTAACCAATACATTACACAGATGAAAGCTATAGGAGCAAACACAAGGGAGCCCACGGCAATAACTAACAGAAAATTTACAGCAAATTTGTTTCTCCACAAATCCAATATTTCTTTAATAGACATTTGGTCTTGAACCTGAACTTTGGCGTACTCCTTTCTTAGAGAAAAGTACTTCTTCTTAACTTTCCTTGCAACCGTTTTAGCGCCTTTTCCAACACCCGTGAATTTACTTAATTCAACAGCTTTGTAAAACTGCTCGTTAGCTAAAGGAATTATGTAAAGAGTCAATAATAAGGATGCAATACCGTATATATATAATATATTATCAAACCATAACCAAATACCTGTTTGAGTGATTACACTGTTTTCTAAGAAACTCGATATTATTTTGTAAATGGCGTAGGCGATTAATAATCCAGGAATAACGATTTCTAAGATAATTAGCGCTGTTGTACCTCTTTTTCCGATTCTATTACTCAACTTATCCATGATGATGAGAATTCCGTTTGAAATACTTAATATCAGCCCAAATCCAGATAAAAAACGAATCGCGTAGAAAAAAACGAGAAATGTTACATTCAACAAAACTGAGGTAAATAGGAATAGTAAAACCATGACCACAGCTGAAACCGTTAAACCAACAATGTATATTTGTTTTAATTTTTTTTCTTCCATATTTTTTTCGAACGAACGTTTATATTTAACTCTATATCACATATTTTATAAAAAAAAAAGTGCTAAATTTGACTTTTTCGGAATACACTTTTTACGAAAAAATTGTTTGGAAGTCAATTATTGAATCTCAGATTTTAAAAAAAAAATGGGGAGATTGAGGAAACTATGTCAATGTTTAACACATAAACAAAAGAAATAGGTTTAGAATTAACTTTTCTTGCTAAGTTGAAACAATTTCAGCCCTATTATTATGTACCACGCGAGTAGTGCTGGTGATGATACAAAAAAGAGCAAGGAAAATAATTCGGGCAGTCCAAATAAGGGAAAGTAAAACACCACAAGTATAATATTCGCGATCAATCCAAGGATAGAGGTCTTTCTACCAAAAACCTCAGTCTTTAACATTACAAACGCAATTATCAGTCCACCAATTGATAAGAAAAAGTGACTAATATAACTTGCAACCCCTAGATAAGGACTCGTGGGATTCCCTATTGCTAGTAACACTTCCCCTGCGATTAACAACATCGTTCGCTCTTCCTCGGTCGTTGCGGAAGCGTATTTGATACTAAGGTTAAGCATTGAGAACGACTGATTCGATGCAATTATCGCTACAATGGCAATGAAACTAAAAAAGTTTGCAATTATCATCAAACTCTTGTTATCGTCTTTAAGCGCACCGTATAGAGCAAGATAGGTTATACCTACTAAGATGTAATTTACGACATCGACTAAATTAAGCAAAACTAAGCCAGCCCACCAATTATTCTGAAAGAGTGTAAACCACTCAAGCGCTGTAGAAGGATGTGTGGGTGAGTACGAAATTATTCCAAACATTCTAAGGAGTTCGCCTTCTGCTCCCCAGTTTTTTCTAAATACTATAGCTACCAAGAGGGCGGTTATCCCACCGACAATAAAAAGGTATTTCCATTGATTTTGAGAGTTTTCTTCTTTTGACATAAATGAGTACTATCTTCGCTAAAATTTAAAACCAATATAATCCAATTCATGTGAAAACTTTTATTAGAAAGATTAGCAAATAGTGGAATAATTCTAATTAAAAAGATCTAACTTATAATTAACTTAGGAGGTTTATGGTAAAATGGAAGACTGGCCCATTGAGGACGAAAGATTTGAAAAAGATCGGGGGGTATGGGACGAGTACATGATTCCTCTAACCTACGAGCAAAACCGCATGATGAAGTGGTTTAGCGAAGAACGAGGGGGAGTAAATGGAAGAGCGGATGTGTTTTACTTAATGTTCGGTATTACCTACAACTGTCAACTGAGGTGTCCTCACTGTTGCGTTGGAAACTACGAAAACGAACCGCAGCGTGAATTAAATACAGACGAGATTAAAAATGTGTTAGACCAATCAAATAAAGCGTTTGTGGTTAACTTTTTTGGGGGTGAACCTACCTTGCGACCAGACATAATGGAACTAGTTAAGTACGCTTCAGAAAGATCCGTATATGTTTTTTGCGATACAAACGGTTTAATGATTACTAAGAAGTTCGCAAACCAATTGAAATACAACGGTCTGGAAATGCTTTACGTGAGCATTGATAGCCCTAAGCCCGAAGATCACGACAAGTTGCGGGGGGTAAAAGGAACATTCAATAAGGCAGTACAAGGTATTAAAAATGCTCTGGACGCAAGGTTAAAATGCGCGGTTTCTACATATATTACGAAGGAAAACCTCGCCAATGGCAACTTTGAAAGGGTTATACAACTTGCTAAGGATCTGGGTGCTAACGGAGTAAGGTATCTCTTACCAACACCCGCAGGTCGGTGGTTATACAACCCGGAAGTAGCGTTATCCCGTGAGGAACAGAAAAAAGTGAGAAAAATCGTGGATTTTCCTTATGTGTGTCGCGATTTCTACTTTCAGACCCAATCTTCAGCCCAATGTAGAGGATTATCAGACAACATGTATTTCTACATTTCTCCTTACGGAGATGTTCAACCGTGTTGCTTTATGCCACTTACTTTCGCAAATGTTAGGGATGAGCCGCTAAAAGATATTCTTGAAAGAATGTGGAGCCACGAAATGTTTTCGGAAGAATGGGCTAAAAAAGAATGTCCAATGCTCAACAAAGAATTTAGGAGTAAATATATTGATTCGATACCCAAAGATGCGAAATTACCTTATAAAATGTAATTAAATTAAAGAATTCAGCTAATCAAGAAGTTTAAAGATGTAGCGTACCTTTCCATCGGGGCATAACATTGATTCAGCCTCGTTAATCCAGTGATTATCCTTCAATTGATTTCTTTCAAGAAGCAATGGAAATATTGGTAAAAGACTGTTTAACGCCCACATACACATATGCTTTCCATCAGGAATCTTAATTTTATAATCTTCAATAATAAAATAGTCTCCTTTTTCCATTGAATGATGACATTTTCCGCTTACTTCACCTACTTCTACTCTAACTTTAGTCAAGTTCTTGATACCTATAATATTTATATAAATAATGATAAAGTTAGAATTAATTTCAATAAATATCATTTGACCCCCATAAAATTTTCAAATCTTTCAAGATTATTCTGTAAAATTTAAGTTTACAGATTTTTTTTCATCATATTCAAAATTTAACCCATTTTAAGTAACAAAAACATGAAAAAAATAGGAGCAGTTAATCTAAGTAAAATATCAGACTCAGCCGATTTTAAAAAAATTTTACCTAAAAATGTTCTTGACTCAGAGACTTTTATTATAAAACCAAACTGGTTTAGTCCTCATCCTGGAAATTTTACAGAAGCAAAAGCCTTAAAATTATTATTTGAGGTTTTAGATGGTAAAGTTATAATTATAGAATCATATACTTTGGAAAAACAAGATGGTACTTTAAAATTTACCGTTAATGATCAAGATGTGAATTGGAAATGGATTATGGAACATCCAGATTGGAACTGGATAAAGGAAAAGAAACGATGGGATCAATTAAGAAAGCAGGACGATTGGTTTTTATCTGAATATGGTTTTAAAGACCTGTTCTCCGAGTTTGGAATTGAATATCTAAATATTACTGAGGAGATTTGGCGAGGCTATTCAGCAGATTCTAAAAAAATTAAGAGGGAAGTTGAAAGCATATATACGCCAGTGGCTAACGAAGAGTTATACCAAATGTTTCCATCTAGATTACTAAACCATAAAGATCAAGTTTTTATTAATTTTGGAAAAGTTAAAGGGATTAATAGTACATATCCTAGCTTGACATTAAAAAACATGTTTGGTCTTATACCCGATCCATTACGATCGTGGTGGCATGGACCAAATGATACTATGCTAAGCCAAAATATCATTGATATAAATAAAATCTATGCTACTTTTTTTAACATTTATGGACTATGTGAAGGAATATACTCCACAGTAGTTTCAAATCCATTGGGAAGTATACATGTAGAATGGGGTAATTACGATATAATGGAAAATTTAGGCTTAGCGGCGTTTAGCAATAACTTAGTGTTTTTAGATGCTTTAATATGTGGCCTAATTGGTATAAATCCCTTAAATGTGGATTATATTGGATTGGGTGAGGAGATTTTCGGTCGATTTGACAAGAATAAGACAAAAAATCTAGAAAACATAAGGAAAAAAATGTTTCCGAGGTTAGATAAAATACTAAAAGCTAGCCTGAAATAGGAAAAAAATTACTAATTTCCTACGATAAAACTCCTATGAGAGACTGAAGCGTGTTGGATTCCTTCATATATATATCTAATACTTTCGTCGTCGTGTTGCATTCCTTTTATATAAAGCATTGGGAGGTAATGATCATTAGATTGAAACCCACGCTTACTTAAAGGTATTCTATCGTAATTTATTAAAGTATCGATATCGTTAGTATCTAAAGCGTTTTTCTGTAGAACATCCAACTCAACAGCCCAATCAAACGGTTTCGCATTTATATTCCCGTCAAACTCTCTAAAAGTGTGAATTAGATTTCCACTTCCTATGAAAAGAATGTCATGTTCTCGTAGATCTGCGAGTTTTTGTCCAAGTTCGTAATGATATTGAGGCGGATGTCTAAAATCCAGGCTTAACTCAATTACAGGAATTTGTCCTGAAGGGATTAAGTTTTCTAAAACAATAGTAGCGGCGTGATCTATACCCCATTCATTTGTAGGTTTGATTACATCTGTTAATAGCTTAGTAATTTCGAAGGCGATTTTAGCCGATCCTTTAGCGGGATAATTATAATCGTAAAATTCCTTAGGAAAGCCATAGTAGTCATATACCATCTTTGGACTATCATCTCCCGTTAGGAATGTACCACGAGTTAACCAATGAGCGGAGATAATTATTATGGCTTTTGGTTGATGATGTGTAAATAGGCTTTTGCCTTCTTGTTTTAGTGAACGAGTAAAATCATTATCATCGAAGAGATTGTACGGACTTCCATGACCAATAAAGAGTGCGGGTAATCTATTCATAGTTTTAAAAATTCTTTGAAATATTTGAATCTAATTTCTTAGAAAAATAAGAGATAATAATTAAAGAATGAAATAAGTTATTGGCATTGGAAATAGAGGTATAAGATTTCGTGCATTCTTATATTTATTGAAACGAATTTAGCCTTATTCTCTTATTCTTTCCTTTGACATAATTCTTTTAGATTTTACTGAACAAGTTATACAAGTTCTTGATTTCCCTTTATTGGAACTGTAAAATAGAAGGTAGAACCCTTGTTTCTACCTTCAGACTCCAACCAAATATCTCCACCATGGAGATTAATTATTTTTTTGGCAATATATAGTCCTAATCCAGATCCCTCGGAGAAACTCTCGTATCCTTGAACAGTTCTTTTAATCTTGCCAAACTTTTGAAATATTATTTCTTTCTCGTCTTCGGTAAAACCTATACCTTTATCTTTTATTGATATAATTATGGCGTTTGCTTTTCTTTCAGAATTGATGTTAATTATCCCGTCGCGTGGAGAGTAATTGATCGCATTAATAAGCAAATTAGAAATAACTTCTTGGATCTGATCTTTATTTATATCGGCAACAAGAACCTCTTCAATATCTATATTAATTTTAATGCTTTTCATTTTAGCAAGGGTTTGTACTTCATTCACACATTTTCTAATCAGATTTGCTAAATCATCTTTAGCGGTGTGTAATTCAATTTTACTTGACTCTAATTTGGAGCTTTCTATAAGTTTGTGGATTATTTCCTGTAGTCGTTTGCATCCCATTTGGATCTCTTCTAACTTATTAGTCATATCTGGTTTTAATTTATCAGTATATTGGGTTAATACTAAATCTGCATTACCCTTTATCGCTACTAACGGTGCTTTTAACTCGTGAGACGCCCTGCTGAGAAACTCAGTTTTTAACTCGTTTAGTTGCTCTAATTCTTTGTTTTGTTCCTCCAATCTCATCTCTGCTTCTTTTATTTTTGAAATATCTTGAGTAATCACTTGAAATAAAGTCTCGTTCTTTAGGTGTACTATAGAAGCTTGTACTGAAACCCAGATCTTATTTCCATCCTTTCTAGTGAGTATTAATTCTTGAGGCTCTGGTATATCCCCATTAATCAGCTTATTAAAACTATTTAACATGACATTACAATTTTCTTTTGAGAAAAGAGGGAATTTCCTGAAGTGCTGTCCAATTAAATCACCTAATTTATATCCAAATATCTTTTCTACATTGGAGTTGCATTGAATGATTATTCCTTTTGAATTAATTAGACTGATAGCATGGGGAGAATTCTCAAAGAGATTCCTATATTTTTCTTCTGATTCTTTTAATTGTTGTTCAGCAACTTTCTTACTTGTGATATCCGTAATATAAGCAAAAGATCCTCTATAGTTATGAGAATCATCCAAAATTGGAGCTGCTTTTACCTCTGTATAAATAATTGCCCCGTCTTTTTTATATAGCTGGAGCTCGTACATTTCTTTTATACCTTTTGCTCGCTTAGATCGGTTTCCATTTATTATCGTTTTCATTGAGTTGGGAATAAATAAGCGTAGGCTTTTACCTAGTAGCTCATCCTTTGTATAACCAAGCATCTCACACAACCTAGGATTAACAAAGATAGTATTTTCATTCTCATCCAAAGCCCAAATTCCCTCATGCGCATTTTCGACGAAATCCCTATATTTTTCTTCCGATTCTTTTAGTTTTTTCTCAGCTTCTTTCCTTTTTGCTATTACTCTTGTGATTCCAACGAGACCAAAAGCAATTCCATCACTATCACGCATAGGATTAACCGTTACTTCGCAGGGAATAATCGATCCATTCTTATGATATTGATCTACTTCAAATGTTAGCACGGGGTTAAAATCTTTGTCCCTCGCATTTTTTGAAGTAAAGTACCTTTTTATCAGTTTACCTATTCGATTTAAGGATTCTGGTGTAAACTTCTTGTGAATTGGACGAGCCAAATCTTCCTCTACAGTATATCCAAGGATTCTTTTAATTGATGGGCTCACATAATTTGTTTTAAGGTTAAGATCCATTGTCCAAATTATATCGTTGATGTTTTTAACAATTAGCTCATAATGTTTCTCTGTTTCTTTTAATTTTAACTCGATTTCTTTTTCTCTTGATATATCTCTTATATTAACGATAAACTTATCATTCCCATTTATTTTGACGAATTTTCCTCGAGCTGAGACTGGAATAGCGTTTCCATTTTTATGCACGAGTCTATATTCTGGAACATGGATTATCTCTCTAGTTTTAAGACTTTTTTTCATTGCTTCTGCGATTATCAAAATATCCTCTGGATGAATAAAGTTAAAGGCATTTTTTCCTATTATTTCGCTAGGTTTATATCCTATTATCTCAAAGCATTGAGGACTAACATAAGATACCTTACCTGATGAATCTCCTTCAAGTATAATATCCATTAGATTATTAATTAAACTTGAATAAGTTTCCTCGGATTCTATTATTTCTTTCTGTTTTTCATTTTCATTGGGTAATAATTTTGACACATTAATAACCGATAAGCTATTTATTGAAGAGTATTTGATGGTATTATCAAATTATTTCTTACATCGGCTTCCGAAATCCTCTAATAAACTAAAAATCCAGATTAATTTTGATAACATTAAGATTTGGCAAAAATATTAATTGATGACTTAATAACATCCCGCTTTTTATTTATTAAAATCGGCTACGTATTTTTAAATACTATGCAAATATCAACGATTACAGTCAAAGAACCATAAGAAAAAACTGCATTTGTCTATTTATCGTGTAAAATTGTCTCTAATTTGTGTGTAATTTCTCCAATTGTCAACTAGTTTATAAAGGATAATTATATTTAAACTTGGTTTTAAGTATAAAACTTATTAAGATCTATCCATAACCTTAAATTATCATAAAATTTTTTAGACTGTTTTACCTAATATTAATTACAAAGTGGATGTGGCTAACATGAAAATAAGAACAATATTCTCAAAATTTGCTCAAACTAAGATAAAATTCATATCCACGATTATTATTATTTAATTCTAAGTATTTATGAAGTATACTTAATTCATTTTTACTCCACATCCCACTTCATAAATAAAATGAATGTATCTAACGATTTTATAATTAAAGACTTAATTATATAATAATCAACATTTTTATGCTAAGATATGTGATGTTATATAAGATTTCTGTGAGAGAGGTGTGAATCATTAATTATATTGAAAAAGAATTAGAACTTTTGCGATTTTGGAAGGAAAATAAGATATTCGAAAAAAGTGTTGAATCACGACCAAAGGATAATCCGTATGTGTTTTACGATGGCCCCCCTTTTGCTACTGGTTTACCACATTACGGTCATATTTTGAGCTTTGTGACAAAGGACGTGTTTCCAAGGTTTTGGACGATGAAAGGTTATCGATGTGAAAGAAGGTGGGGTTGGGACTGTCATGGTTTGCCAATAGAAAGCATATGTGAAAGAGAACTAGAAATACAGCAAAAGAGCGAGATTTTTGAAATGGGATTGACAAAATTCAACGAGTTTTGTCGATCGAAAGTACTATGGTATACAAAAGAGTGGAAAAAGACCGTCGAGAGAATGGGTAAGTGGATAGAGTTTAATAACTCGTACAAGACTATGGACAATACCTACATGGAAACTGTCTGGTACATTTTTAAGAAAATTTATGACGATGGATTTGTGTATAGAGGTAAGAAAATTTTATTCTACTGTTCGCGGTGTGAGACTCCGCTTTCTAATTCAGAAATTGCTATGGACAACAGCTACAAAGATGTTACAGAAAAATCGATAACCGCTAAATTCAAATTAATAGGTGAACCTAAGACATATCTGTTAGCTTGGACGACTACTCCTTGGACATTAATTGGAAATGTCGTTTTAGCTGTAAATGCTAAGCGAAAGTATGTGAAGATCAAACAAAATGATGAGTACCTAATAATTATAAGAGACCAGGTCTATAAAGTCAAGGGTAAATACGAAATTGTAGAAGAATTTGAAGGAGAAACTCTCGTAAATAAAAAGTATGAACCGTTATACCACGTCTCTAGCAATGTTGATAAAAAAGGATACTTTGTAATTGATGGAGGAGATAACGTGTTATCTGATGAGGGTACAGGAGTTATCCACTTAGCTATATATGGGGAGTATGATTACGAAACAATAAAGGAGTACGACCTTCCTATAATTCAACATATTGGAGATCAAGGGGAGTTGGTAGATGGTCCAGAAGATTGGATAGGTATGTGGTTTAAGGACATAGATAAAGTGGTTTTGGAAGACTTAGAGCAAAGAAATCTTTTGTTTAACGCTGAAGATTACACTCATTCGTACCCCTTTTGCTATAGGTGCGATACTCCGTTAATATATAATGCTCTTGATGCGTGGTTTATAGATATTCAAAGGATCAAGCCAAAACTTTTAGAATCGAACCAAAGAATCAACTGGATTCCCAAGGATGTCTCTAAGAGGTATGAGAGCATCGTAGAAAGCGCTCCTGATTGGTGTATATCTAGAAATAGGTTTTGGGCTACTGCTATGCCAATTTGGGAATGTGAAAAATGCAACCAGATTAAAGTCATTGGATCGATTAAGGAATTGCAGGAATATGCGGTTGAGGAGGTACCCAATGATTTGGATCTTCATAGACATATAGTAGATGATGTTCACCTAAAGTGCAATAATTGTGGGAATGTAATGACTCGTGTGCCCGAAGTATTTGATTGTTGGTTAGAATCTGGGTCGATGCCATACGCGGCAAAACATTATCCTTTCGAAAATGTCGAGTGGATAAAAAAGAATTTCCCAAGTGATTTTGTGTCTGAATACATAGGCCAAGTTAGAGCGTGGTTTTACTACATGCATGTGATATCAATTTTATTATTTAATGAAATTCCATTTAAGAACGTAGTAGTGAATGGTAATATTCTGGCCGAAGACGGTACAAAAATGTCGAAATCTAAAAGAAATTTTCCAGATCCAAATCTTATCATTGAAAAGTACGGAGCAGACACGTTAAGGGTTTATTTACTTTCGTCTCAATTAATGCGAGCACAGGATTTAAACTTCAAAGAGGAAATCGTAAATCAAATCTATCGAAGACTCAATTTAATACTAATAAATGTTCTAAGGTTTTATTCGATGGTGGAAGTTGACGGTAATTTATTGAAAATGCCATATTCAGAAAATGTATTAGATCAGTGGATCATTAGTTTAATGAATAGGTTAATCAGGGATGTAACGAAACTAATGGATGACTACGACACAGCAGAAGTAAGTAGGTTGTTTTTCGATTTCATAGAGGATCTTTCAACCTGGTACTTAAAAAACAGTAGAAATCGATTTAAAAGCGAAAACGCTGGCGAAAAATCAGCAGCAATGCGTACATTGACACAAGTACTCTTAAGCTTATCAAAAATTTTAGCTCCATTAACGCCTTTCATTTCAGAGATAATATATCAGAAATTAAGAGAAAAAGGAAGCGCTAACCTTGAATCCGTCCATTTAGAATCTTGGCCGGATTTTGATGAAGATCTTATTGATGGTAAACTCCATCAAGGTATGGATCTGACTAGAGAGATAGTTAAACGAACCTTTGAGTTAAGGGACAATGCAAAAATTCCAGTAAGGCAGGTATTAAATGAAGTTACTCTTAGTGGAGTAGAACTTAAAAATGAATTTCTGGATATAATCGCTGAAGTTACAAATGTTAAAACGGTGTCTATTGGAATGAATGAAACTTCAGAACTAAAAGTGGTATTAGATACTAAAATAACCACTTCATTAAAGTTAGAAGGAATTGCAAGAAATATAATTAGACAAATAAATAATTACAGGAAGCTATTGAACTTATCAACGAAAAATCGGATAAATATATATTTAAAACTCTCAGACCAAGAAATATCGACAGCGATTAATACGTATAAAGATAGAATCAAGAAAATGGTCCAAGCGGATGCCATCATTTATAATACAGAAGGAAAGCAGGAGACAAAGAAATTTAAAATTGATAGTAAAGTTATAGAAGCACACATTGAAGTAATAAGCTAACTTAAAAACGAGAATTTTTATATTTCTTTTCTTAATTACTAAACATTATCATAGGTGAGTTATTCGTCGATGTAAATATACTAATTTTTTGAAATGAGTAGAGGATTTGTCATGTTTAAAATAACTTGGGCGAAGGTTAGTTATCGAATATTCTTGATAGCTATCATTCTTGGTATAGTTTGTGGTTTTATAGTGATTTTGCTTGATTTTTTATTATTATTTTTCCAAATGAGTTTTTCATTTATACCCTATTTTTTAGCACCAGTTTTAGCAAGTCTTTAAACAAGCCTTTTAGTAAGATACGGAAAATTTACAAGAATTTTAGGAACTGGTTCAGATCAATTTATAAAGGAGGTCACCTCATCCGATTTGGATAATGAGAAAGTGCCAACTTCAGTCATAAAAACATTCGCAACATCGTGTACATTCGGGTCTGGAATGATCTGTGGATTAGAAGGCCCTGGTCTTTTAATTGGAGCTAATTTAGGAACTCTTTTTTCAAAGAAAGAGGACCCAAATAGAATGGATTATTCGTTTATTGGTGCTAGTGCTTGTACTGCAGCACTATTAAAAGTTCCTATAAGTGGAGCGCTATTTTGCGCTGAACTCCCATATAACAACCACATACATTATAAATCGTTAATTCCATCTATAATTTCTTCTACAATTGCCTATATTATTTATTGTGTTGTTTTTGGATTTACACCTCTACTAAATGCTCAGTTCTCAATAGCAACACTAGAAATCATAGATTATATACTTCTCTTCCCAATTTTGATAACATTTGGAGGAATCATTGGGATCTTCGTCATTCTATACACAATTATCTTAAAAAGTTTCACTACTCAATTGAAAAAAATATTTGAAGAAAAAATAGGATTATGGATATTACCTTTAATAGGCGGGATTGGCTATGGGATCTTTCTATTATTAATAGTACCATATATAGATTTTACGTATCGCGAAGAATTTCTACATCCAGATATATCATTTTTAACTTTATCAATAAATCTCATTCAGAATATTCCTTGGATTCATTTGTTAATGTTATTAATTATTACCCTTGTTGCAATAACTCTTTCAATTGGCACTTTAAACAGTGCGGGAATAATCATGCCCATTATGATCGTGGGAGGGATGGTTGGAGGACTATTTGGTCTTATATTTTATCCAATAAATCCAGAGTTATTTATTATTTTAGGAATCTCAGCTACCTTAGGTGCGGCGACAAATAATCCAATTGCAGCCATCTTTATTATTATTGAAATGACTTGGGTTCCCTTACTATTTATTCCTGCGGGAATTACGACAGTTATTGCATATATTGTTAGTGGATCGCATTCATTCATTCCAGGACAACATGATGTGGAAACATGAAGGAAGGATTCTTTAAGATTTTATGATGGGTCTATTTTGACAAAATCCAACTATTAAAAGCATAAGGATCACGCTACATGCCAGAAGTTCGATTGCTCCAAAGGGTAGAAATGCAATTGCAAGTATTATCGTAAGGATAAGACTTATAAACCCGATCCATAATCCCCATAATAGATTTTTAAAGAGCCCTATTGTAGAAATAATTCTCATTAAAGTGAATGCCCAGAAAATAGGTGCTAAAGATAAAGGTTGAGATTCTAACAATGTTTGAATAAGAGATACACTAAATCTGAGTACTAAAGAGAGATTGGGAATTATATTTAATATTATTAGGACCATAACGATGCTATCTAATATTTCAAGAATAGAATAGATTAGCATTGAAATTGACGCTACAAATAAGAACTTATTTTCCTTTATACTAAGACGAACTTTAGAACCATTCATAGATGAGCTCATAGTATTATGATAATCCTTCTTATTTTTATATTGTGAGTGTTCATTAATTCTAATTTAATTTTGGAGGGTAAATTTAGTATTGCCGCTCAAGAGGGAGATCAACAGTATAAGAACCGCTTGCAGTATTTTTCCGAAGTTCCATTATACTAAAACCCAATCCATAACAATGGATTGTCTTATTAGAAATAAATTAATAAATAAGATTATTATTGTGAAAAAGAAAAACATTAATTTGTAATTTAAATTAGAAAAAGAATGAAATGAACTCAATATATAAGTGGAAAATAAAAGATACTATTATTGTTGATATTCTTTATGCTATTCCATTAATTGGTATAATTGTCTTATTTATTATTGATTCTTCTTTCTTTTTCTTATTTTTATTTCTTTTCTTATATGTAATTATGAATATTCTAATTGCTTTTATCTGTCATGAATGTCCTCATAGAGGTCACTTTTGTCCAGGAGTAAGTCAATTATTATTTGGACCGTTATTATCTAAATTTATTTTAAGGGGAAAAAAAATAACTAATAAAATGCTTAAGATGATCTTAATAATATATGGTATTATTGGTCTCGGAAATTTCATTTTGGCTTTTTTCATCCTCTTTATAATTTATTGGAATAAAGAGGTATGGATCGTATTTTCATTAGTTATCTCATTTACTTTATATAGTATTGTTGCTTGGCCAATTTTTTGCCCAAAATGTAGTTTTAATAAAAAGTGTCCTGTAAGGAACTTAAAATCACTTATTCAGAATTAAGTTCTATTTTTTAAAAGATAAGGTAAGAAGATATTAGCATTGAAATTGACGCTACAAATAAGAATTTATTTAATTTAGTATTGCCGCTCAAGAGGGACCTCAACAATATAAGAACCGTTTGCAATATTTTTCCGAAGGTCCATCATACTAAAACCCAATCCATAACAATGAATTATCTTATTAGGAATAACTTGTATAAATACTGATCCTTCTTCTTTATTGCTTATTCGTGGTACTTGCTTTAGGTTTAGTTTTAATATTCTAGATCCATTTCTAAACGACTCTTGAGCGATTTCATCATCAAAAGGCAAAATATTGGCTATACCCTGAAATTGTACACATGAAGAT
>JAHPYY010000053.1 GCA_019058515.1 Promethearchaeota archaeon | reverse complement strand
CATCCAGACCGAGTGAAAAAAACCTTGATTCGAAATGGTCAAAAAGGCGAAAATTCCTTTAAGACCATTGAATTAGATAACGCTTTAAACATAATCGCAGAAAAATTACTTCAGGTCAAGGATAGCTTCGATTCTCAATCGATTTTAACAGCTTATTACGCGGGAAACAACGGTATGGTCTCTAAACACGCTCCGTTTAGGTTTTTTGGTAAACTAGGCTCCACAATTACGGAAGAAGGTATTTGTAACGAAGGGGGTTGCGTGGCATTAGAAAAACTATTTGGTACTTATTCTACAACGAATCCCTTTCAAATTAACAATCCCAGTAATCAATTAATCGTGGTGTGGGGAACTAATTTATCTGAGCGTAATGACCACGCCTATTCTATGGTCAAAAAAGCGAAAAAAACCGGTTCAAAGCTTATCGTAGTAAATCCAATTAAAACAAATCTTGCAGAAGAAGCAGATTTATTTGTCCAACCCTTTCCAGGAACCGACCATTCAATTGTGAGGTATCTTGTGAGCAGTTTCATAGAAAAAGACAAATACGATAAGGAGTTTCTCTCCCAAAATGTTGAAAATTTCGATATTGTGTTTGAGGATATTAAAATTAACGAGGAAGAAGATATAATTTCTCAAATTGGAGTGGAGGAAGAGGTTCTTCTAGATTTTAGACAATTATTATGGAAATATAAACATCAAACCTTATTTCTTACGGGATTTGGCCCGCAAAAATACTTCTACGGGGGGAGACACCTTAACGCAATAGCATTATTACAAATTATACATGGTAATATTGGTAAACCAGGAACAGGATTTCTATATTCTCAAAGCGCATTCAACAGAACATTTCAAGATCCTCTTTCTGATTACGTTACACAATCGGCTCGTTTTCCCCCTAATATAACCGTTCCACTCGCCACTTTAGGTAATTCACTGCGCACTAACGATTATAAAATTTTATTTATTTACAATGTAAACCCTGTAAGCTCTCTCTCCAATCAAAACTTAATAAAAAAATCGCTTTCTCGCGAAGATTTGTTCGTCGTCGTATTAGACATGTTCCTAAACGAGACGACTAAATACGCAGACATAGTTATCCCCGCGAAATTTGATTTAGAATGCGACGATTTGTTAACCTCCTATTTTGTGCCTGGGATTTCGCTAAATCAAGGTGGACCGTGTCCATATCCCGATTGCGTTTCTAATTACGAATTTTTCCAAGCACTCGCAAAGAAAATCGGTTGGGGAGATCTCTCTCTCTTTCAAGAATCACAAGAAAATATAGTTAAACGCTGTATTGAATTGTTACCAAATGAGATTCGTGAGAAACTAAGTGCTCAGGGATATTATATCCCATTAACCGCAAATAAAATCCCTTTTAAAGACCTTAAATTCCCAACCTCAAGCGATAAAATCCAACTTAAACCTTCCTACTTTCCATTTAATGATTCAACCACCTTCGGTAATAAGGATAACGACGAGTTTTACTTACTTTCCCCTTCTCACCAGTATTTTATTCACTCGCAATTTAGTCAACTGCACGACCAATATAGAGAGGTCTTTGAGAGAATTTACTTAAATCCCCAAGATATTGAAAAACTTGGATTAACTACTGACCAAGAAGTACTGGTGTCCAATAAATATGGCGAAATGAAGTATATTTTAGCTATAAAACCCTCCATTAAACCCGGTGTTGCGTTAATCTATTCTGGATCTCCGTTTAACAGCGTAGACTCTAAAAACGTTAATGTCTTTACTCCAGATATCCCAGAAGAGTCAAGAGTTTCGGGAGCTTACTTTTCTACGGTTGTGAAAATATCTAAAACTTGAAAGTATCACCTCACTTATGCAAAACACAGTTTTATTCTGAATATGAAATAAATTAGTAAAAAATGGAAAAAAAAAGAAGATATCAATTTAAAGAAAACCTGCTTTATTTAATATATTCCTTAAGTTTAAGTTCAATTTCTTTAAAACCATTAGTTGCTAATTGATATTTCCCCATTATAAAATTATGAGATGCTTGATTGAATAATCGACCGAGACTTTCTGGAAAATCACGTTTTAACTCTCTAGCAAGCCCATTAATTTTTGTTGCAATAAACATGTATTTATCCCATATATCTCGATAGTTTTCAGGGAAACGGGGAAGTCTATCCTCTAATTTTGGAATAGGCCGAAATTTTACGTGTGGTTCCTTTTGATACCAAAAAGCGACACTTGAATAATCATTTTCAAAATTATTCGCATGACCGTGTTCTATTGTCCATCTAATCTTTTTCTTAAATCTAATGGGATCATGGACATACCATCGATACATGCCATTATTTCCTGAATAATTAAAATTTTCAACAAGATGGAACCCAGTATATAACCCCGCATATTCCAGTGCAGGGCTCGCTCCTCCACCAAAGATTTCTTCTGTACCTGTCCCATGGATTGACGGAGGCCATGTATCATCATCAATGAAGATCATATCATCACCTTCTCCATACCAGCCTCCAGCTATATTATCTATATTTAGCAATAATCCTGCTAATTGACCATCTCCTTCTGTCTCTAAAATCATGTAATTATCCTTTCCTGTTTTATTCCGACCGCTCCATTGTCTTACATTTTTTTTATCTGAAGGTACATCTTCCGAGATTTCTGTTAATTTTTCTCTGTTCCAAAACGCATGAAAATATCCCATGTCTTGCGGCAGGGGATCGTTTAAATGTTCGTAATCAATATGATACCAAAAGGCTGAGATATATCCTCCTAATAATGAGGGACCTTGATTTTCAATTTCAATTTTCGCATGGCGTGAAAAAGGCATTGAAAAATAGTTATTTAATCCGTAGCTTCCAAGTATTCCTCTATTTATTGTTATCATCAAAGAATTTAACAATCTTAACCTGCAGTTACTAACCCCAAAAAAGTCTCCTAATGGAACTTCCACGCTTGGATGAGCTTCGTGATCCCAGTAGATGCGGATTATGGCACGCCTAAAATCCAATGGATCTATAAGGACGGAGGTAAAATAAATGTGCTTAATTATGCCAGGACCTTCAATCTCTGCTAAAATTTTAGTTTCTTTGCTTTTAACCTGAATCCAATCGTAATTTTTCCCTCTTTTATCCCAACTAGAAATGCGATGGCTAGATTTATCTATCAACTTATACATGATTGAATATGAATCTAAAAACATTCTTATCAGTTCAATTTATTTTGTAAAATAAAAAATTTAAATTAAAAAAAAGTTTAAGATCTTTTTGGTATTTTTAAAACCAACAAGTAAGTAGTTAATAATGACAGATTATGATGTAATTATTATTGGTGGTGGAATTGGAGGAACTGCGGTAGGTTCTTTATTAGCAACTAAACAACTAAAAGTATTACTGATCGAAAAAAACGACTTAATAGGAGGTCGCTGCAGTACCTACGAAAAAGACGGATTTAAAGTCGATGTAGGAGTACATTCCTTTGCAAGATCTCATAATGGGCCTATAGGTAAAGCCTTAACCATGGTGGGAATGGAAAATGCTATCGATTGGAGTATTGGAGAAACTAAGGAAGCTCGCTGGCATTTGAACGGAAATTTTTATGTATTACCTGATCACTTTAGAAAATTAATTTCTGCCGAAGACACTGTAGGTCTATTAAACTTAATTAACGAAACATCAAAGATAAAAGACACGAGTAAGCTTGACACTACTGATGTTAAATCGTGGTTAAGTCAGTATACTGATAATACCATAATTCATTCGTACTTTTCTATAGTATGTGGGCTTTATTTTGTAATTCCTTATTACACAGCTTCTGCGGGTGAATTTATTAGATCATTGACTTCTCTTAACAAATACCAAAGTATTGGTTATCCAAACGGAGGGTGTATTTCAATCCCTCTCGCATTTACGGAAGCAATTAATAAACTTGGAGGTGAGATTAGAACAAAGACGACCGTAAAAAAAGTAATTGTAGAAGATAACAAAGTGCAAGGAATTGAACTTAGCAACAATGAGTTTATATCGTCTAATACAGTTATCTCTAATGCGGGATTAAAAGAAACGGTTAATAACCTTACAGGGCGAAACTTCTTCGAAAAAGATTATTTGGGAACTATGGATAACCTTCAATATTCTCTTAGCGCGATTACCCTCAAAATAGCCTTAAATAAACCTGTGACTCCCTATAAAATAGTTGTTTCCTTTACAGAGGAAGATCCCGAAGAGAGACTTAATTCAATGTTGAAAGGAGCCGTTCCTGATGAACTCGATTACTTTATTCCTGTACCTTCTAATTATCATTCTACTATGGCACCAAAAGGAAAGCAAATATTGACGGCAGGTACTATGGTTCCAAAAGAGAATTTTGAGAAAAACAGGGACAAATGGATCGAAAATTTGATGAATACGTTAGAAAAAGTTTTTCCAGAATTATCTAAGAACTTATTGTGGTACGATGTTACAACGCCGAAGGATATTGAATCTATGTATGGAAAGGAAGCGTCTGTAATTGGTCTCTCTCAAACAATTGATCAAGCCGGTATCAATAGACCCCCTATCTCTCTACCTATTAATGGATTATATATGGTCGGCGGAGATGCGGGTGGTTGGGGGATCGGAACGGAACTTGCAGTAAAAAGCGCGCTTGAGTGTTCGGAAATTGTTTTAAATAAAATCCAAAAATTCCCAACTCCAATATAAGCCATTAAATTGCAATAGAAATAAGAGTAGAAATCTCGTATATAGGATAATATATAATCTTAATCTCATTTCCAAAGTTCTTATACAATGATATCAATACTTTCAATTATCAGTGCCGCACTTAGAGGAGCCATAATGAATAAAGAAAAACTTCTCTGAAACACACATTATGCTTGAAATAAGAAATTTAAGATTAATCTCAGCTTTTTTCTTTTATAAATTTTTTACCTTATAGAAGATTATAATTCAAATACGCATTTTTGATTATACAATTAGAATGGATTAATTTAAAAAAAAGTTATAATTAATTAGTGGAAATTATGCTCGTAGACATTTCCCAAACCATTTTAATAAGTGGATCGATGAGATTCAAACAAGAAATGACCGATTTTTCAAATAAACTAAAAGATTTGGGATACCAAAAGGTTATTGAGCCAAGCGATGTAGAATACATTCAAGAGAATAATTTAATTGGAAAAGCTCAGAATCATCTAATTTTTAGCAAGCTAATCAAATTGGCTAATTTACTCCTGATTTATAATAAAGAAGGGTATATAGGCGTTTCTACAGCGATGGAAATACAAATGGCTATAGATTCTAAGGTTCCCGTCGTATTTCTATTTGAACCGGAAGCTTTAGAGTTTAAATCTCTTTGTTTACACGAGGATTTTGATGTAAAGATCGATAAAAGATGGATAAACATTCCCAAATAACGCTTCAGGTTGATCAAAATGATATATCCCTTCTATAGTATGCAACTATGTTATTGAAAGATCAAGTCTCTCTTAAATCACTGAGTATATTGCGCTATCTGTTACAGAATACTTCTACTTAACAAATTGCATTAGTTTTAAATAATCAATTAACCAAGAAATAAATAGGAATTTTCGTAGAAAACCTAAAAGAAAAATGAAGTGAAACAATGGAACGAAAAGAGAAATTATTAATCGTTTAAATAATTGGAATTGTTCTTTGTGTAATTTTAATTAGTGTCATTCTATTAACCCCCTCTTTCTTTGAATTTACTTGGAATCAAGCACTTAGAGATTTATAGCCTGGAGTGGATTATTTCTTTCGATTTGTGACTGAATTCGGAGGTACATTGACTTATTTAGCGATTTTTTTTATCATTTTTTGGGGTATTGATAAAAACTTTGGAAAATCGCTGTTTTCTATTTATGTATTTGGAAGTGCGGCAAATTATTGCGCTAAATCTATTATTAGTAATGCAAGACCTCCAGAATCGGAGTGGATCTTAAAGATGGGGGTTCTTAGTATCATTCAAATAGGATTATTGGAACAATTATCAGATTTCATTTATTTTGGTTTGATATTAATGGTAATTGGTGTTATTATCTTGTCCGCTGTGAATTTAGTAGATAAATCTAAATCCAAATGAAGGATGAGAGTTTTTGACAGTAATTTCGAAATTAACCTCATTTTTAAAGTTTAAATACAAAGACATCTAATAATTTAATCAAATATTAAATCCTTGTTGATAACATTATACAAGAGTGTGAAATAAAATGAGTAAAGATCTTTCTAAGAAATGTGTAATTTCCGCTGCCCTTTGTGGTGCTATTACCAGAAAAGAGCAGAATCCGGCTATTCCGATAACTGCCGAAGAGTATGCAGAGGAATCTAAAAAATGTTACGATGCTGGAGCCGCTATCGTTCATTTACATATGCGAGATCCCGCGACTCAATTAGCTACTCCAGATCTTAAATTCTACGAGGCAACCTTGTCTGCTATTAAGGAAAAATGTCCTGAAATTTTAATAAACTTAAGTTCAGCTATTAGCGTAAATGCTACCCCTAAACAGCGCGTTGCACCAATAAAAACTTTCCAGCCTAATTTAGCTTCGCTTAATTCGGCAAGTATGAACTTTGCGGTTGGGGATTGGAGATCTGGAGAAGTTCAAATCGAATCGATTTTTGAAAACAGCTTTAAATTGATAACGCGGTTAGCCAAGGCAATGAAAAGGGCTCAAACTAAGCCTGAAATAGAAATTTACGATGCTGGTGGCATGTATAATATTATATTTCTCCAAAGATCTGGTTTAATTGAAGAACCACTACATTTCCAGTTTGTATTTGGAGTTTTAGGTGGAATACCTTTTAGCGTAGAAAATTTAAATTATTTGCTACATAGGAAGCCTCCAGATGCTACTTGGTCGGTGTGCGGAGTTTCAAGCCAACAATTTACAGCAGGGATGTGTGCTGCAGCATTAGGTGGACATATTCGAGTTGGCTTGGAAGATAATATCCGCAATATCCATGGTGAGTTAGCGAAAGGTAGTTGGGAACAAGTTGAGTGGGCCGTTAATGTCCTTAAGCTTGCCGGGCGAGAACCGGCAACAATAGACGAAACGAGAGAAATTTTGCACTTACCTAAGTAAAAACTCCCAATTAACAAGTTTGACTATCTATTTCCAATATTATTTTTTTTTTTAATAATTGAAGCGGTCGCTTTAAGTTTAATAAATTTATTTGGTTCAAAATCCTATTTATCTTAATTACAGTTCTTTAAGATTAATAAAAGGTCTATTTATAATGTCAGAAGAATTATCAAAGAAATTAGTAATTTCGGCAGCGCTTGCGGGAGCAGTAACCGTTAAAAGACAAAATCCAGCAGTTCCGTATACGCCCGAAGAATTTGGAGAGGAAGCAAAAAAGTGTTACGATGCGGGAGCTAGTATTGTGCATATTCACGCTCGCGATCCAGAAAAAGGTAATCCTACTGCCGAATTAGATCAGATTAAGGCAGTTCTAGATATGATTCACGATAAGGCACCGGAAATCCTAATCAATCTAAGCACTGCGATTAGTACTGTAGCCACTGAAAAGGAAAGAATATTACCCGTTCAGACTTTCAAACCTCCATTAGCGTCATTAAACACTAATTCCATGAATTTTAGCGTTGGGGACTTCAAAACAGGAAAAGTAGTAATGGGAAATAAAAATGTGTTCACCAACAACTTTCGCTTAATAGAGAAGTTTGCTAAAGAAATGAAGAAAGTTGGTACCAAACCCGAAATGGAAATCTACGATTTCGGAGGAATGTATAACATGCTGTTCCTCAACAAGCAACAGGGATTGTTTGAACAACCTTTACATTTCCAGTTAGTTTTTGGAGTGTTAGGAGGAGTTCCATTTAGCCCAACCAACTTCGGAAACTTGTTAAACTTAATGCCTGAGGGAAGTACATGGAGCGTTTGTGGTGTATCTAAGAATCAATTTCAAGCGGGGCTCTCCGCAGCAGCGTGGGGTGGTCATATACGAGTGGGGCTTGAAGATAATATACGCGTTCCAAGCGGAGAATTAGCCAAAGGAAGCTACGAACAAGTCGAATGGGCTGCTAAAGTCGCAAAAATTGCGGGAAGGGAGGTTGCGACCCCCACTGAAACGAGAAAAATCTTTCACTTGAAAAATTAACTTTTTTCTAAATTTTCTTAAATTTGAGATGAATCCTACATTCCTATTAAAAGAAAATAGTCAATTATTTGGATTTACCTAGTACTTTTTTTAATTGAGAAGATATTGAGAAGAACAAGAAGTTTTCTTCACCAATACTTTCTAAATCTGAGGAAATCCTAGATTGGTTTCTCTCGAGAAAAGACTGAATAAATTGACCAAACTCCTCGTCAAGTAATTTAGCCGCTTTTTTATCAAGAAATAGCATATGTAAGTTGGTTTTTACTCTACGATTTCTTATACCTTGCTCTAAAATACTTTTGATAATTCCTTGAGTAAGGATCATTAGGTTATCGACTTGTTTCAGCAGCTCTTTTCGTTTTTTGTCTGATAGAGATATAGCAAATTCCTCGCTTAAGGATAAATTAACTTCTAAAATGCTGGGATTTAACTTCCAGAACTTAATCTGAAAGTTATTCTTCATTTCGGTTCTAGAAATCCTAATCAAGTCCACTTCTTTCATTTCCTCTAAGTTTCGCGTGATAGTTGAAATATTTTTGTCAATTTTTTTAGAAAGTTGCGAGGCGCTTAATTCTTTGTAAACAATCAAATTCAACGAAATTTGTGATCTCGTAGGATTATCAAATAGTTTTAATAATTTTAACTTCTCCATAAGTGATTACCACTCATATATTCACAATTTTATTAATGCAAAAAGTATATATATGTATATCGCTTTCTTTAACGCAAGCGTTTGCGTTTATACAAAAAATGAAACACAAAAAAATTATGAAAAAACTAATTAGGAAAAATCAATTCAGTTTAAACTTGCGTCAAAGAAATCTATTGATGTTTACAGGACTATCAATTACGATCTTAACTTGCGCAATACAATCTTTCACTGCGTTATTTCTTGTTCTGCCATGGATTGATTCTCAAGAGTTCTCGCATTTTTACCCGCTCGATTTGAAATCATCAGATATACATGAATTAGATGTCTTAAATGTTACAACATTCTTTGATGAGGCAGCACCTGATTTTTTAGAGCAATTTAACATTGCGGGAATGGCGATCTCTGTCGTAAAAGATAGTGAAATAATATTCTCAAAAGGATATGGTTATGCTGATGTAGAGAATCAACTTCCTGTAGATGCAAATGCGACATTATTTTATGCTGCTTCCGTCTCAAAAAATGTAATGGCTACTGCCGTCATGCAGCTAGTCAAACGAGGCTTACTTGATTTAAATGCTGATGTAAACAATTACCTAACTGCGTTTAAAATCCCCGATACTTTTCCCGAACCAATAACCTTGCATCATCTTCTAACGCACAGTGCCGGATTCGCTGACACACTTTTTGTTGGTTCAACTGACTCTGAAGGAAAAATTCGAACGCATGAGGAAATATTAATGACGACTTTACCCGCTCGAATCCGGGCTCCCGGTGAACTCGTTAGCTATTCAAACTATGGTTCGAGCTTGGCTGCTTACATAGTTCAAGAAGTCAGTGGTGCGTCGTTTACGCAATATATAAAAGAAAACATTTTCAATCCACTTGGAATGGAGATGAGTACTTTCGAACAACCTATACCTATTGAATTGGCAGCTCAGAGGACAAAAGGTTATATTTACGACCAAGGCGAATTTACTACTCGATCATGGCAATTAAGTGTATGTCCTGGAGCAGGGGGGCTTACTTCAACAGTCACAGATATGGCAAAATACATAGCAGCTCATCTTAACGACGGTATTTACAATGGAACTCAGCTCCTTGATAGCTCTTCTATTAAAACTATGCATTCCACCCAATTCATAACCCACCCAAGGCTTCCTGGTGTAACTTATGGATTTTGGGAAGATTTCGTCGGTGATTATCGGGTAATTGAACACGACGGAGATTCTATACCAAATCATAGCCGTATGATTTTAATACCAGAATTAAATGTAGGCATATTCTTTTCGATAAACACTTATAACCCTCTGTACGCAACGATACCCGGAGAGATGACCTTAGCCAAAAACGAGTTTAGCAAAATGTTCGAAAACTACTTTTTCACTCAGGACTCAGAACCACTGTCTATCACGCCCGTGCCTAATTTTCGAGAACATGTGAGTAAATTTACTGGAGATTATCGATTAACCGTAATGCCATGTGCGTCCTTCGAGAAAAGCGTGTATTTACTCGCTTATGATAGATTAATATATAGGGCAATTGCGTTACCTAATGGAACTCTTAGCATCAATGGATGGAACTTCATCGAGATAGACTATAATGTGTTCCAAGAAATAGGCGGGGACATTAAGATTGCTTTCATCGAGGAAGAGAATGGACGCATTGTGTACGCCTACACTACGCTGTTTATAGGGCAATCTTTAGAAAGAATTGAATGGTACGAATCCTCCGAAGTTCAATATTTCCTCATATTCTTTCCGTTGCTTATTTTCGTTACAGTGGTCATAGGATGGCCAACAACTGTAGTAGTGAATAAACTGCGAAAACGAACCAGTGATAGATTTACACCCATTACCAGAGTAATTCGACTTACTGAATGGTTGTCGAGTTTATTAAATTTAGTAACTGCAGGCGTTTATCTTGGATGGCTTTTAAATTTAGATTTTTCGGTAATCCAGAGAGACTATGCAACCCTTATGGTCATCATTCCTACAACAGCTTTTATACTTTCAATTCTAACCGCGATTTTGACCTTAGTCAAGTGGTGGAGAGAAAGGAATGAGCGAGGAGAAAAGCAAGAATACTTGTCTACTGTAAGAATAATACATTACGCTCTATTCTTAGTAGCTAGCGTTTTGTTCCTACTGTCAATGATTTTCTGGTTCCTGATTTGAGCTAACCTAAATAAGAACTTTTTTCTTACTTCTTAATTTTAAAAATAAATCTTTTATTACAAAAGTAGGATGCTATAGATCATCTTAAAATGAGAATCACCTAATTAATCCTATATGCTACTCCCTATTCGTTAAAAATTGGAGTTATTGAAATAAATTTAATAAAAAAAATTAGTAAGTAAAATTTTCTGGTAATTCACTTTCGGGAGTGTTTTCGACCACGAATCTTAGATCAGTAATTGTGTATTTAGGTCTCTTAGTATTAAAGATAGGTACGACTCGTTTACCTATTTCAGGATCACCTACAGCTAAAACACTCATCAAAATAGTTACTACTTCTTCATCAAACTCTACGTTAATAAATTTAATGGGTTTTGGCAAGGTATTAAAAGCTCCAGAACGATGAGTGATTATGAATGAGTGTATTTTTGCAGTTTTCTTAGCTTTCTCAGTGATATCAACTACCGTTGCTTTCCGTAAACAGTCAGGACAATAAATTCTAAAGGGGATATGAATAGATCCTTTCGTATCGCATTTATCGTTATCACATCTAGTTGCTAAAAGCTTTCCTTTGCCAATTCCCTCGAAAAACGGGGCTTCTCCACCATATGAATGGATATAAGTCATATCTCTTGGATTAGTGACTCCTGCTAATTTTCCGGTATCTTTATTAAAGATAGGTTGATTTGCTTCAATGATATGAAATTTTCCTCGGGGTTTATACCTTCCATTTATTATATCTACATAACCTTTCTCTTCATTTGTTTTTGGCATTTTTTAATCCTCCTTAATTAATTTATTTGGATCCATTACAATTGTACAAGTAACGTGAGAACCAACTCCTGCATGGCTTATAGCTAACCCGCGTTTAGCCCCTTTAACTTGTAGACTTGTCCAATCTTTTGGTTTTTCACGACCAAATTCCTTCCACTTTTCTTCGGGTTCATGAATCTCGTCCCATCTATTCCAGATATGATATGCTATCTCTGCAATTTGCATTAATCCTGTGGCTCCCACGGCATGCATACAACCTATTAACCCGCCACTTGGATTGCTAGGTAGCTTCCCGGGTTTATTAGTATTAGGATTGATGACATAAGCATCGCCAGATTCAATGTAATCTCTGCCTTCCCCATAGGGTCTAATTCCTATATCTTCATAGGTTTGAATATCACTAATTGTAAACGCATCGTGAAGCTCCACAACATCTAAATCTTCGCTTGGATCAACTACTCCCGTCATGTTATATGCATAGTAGGCGGCGACTCGCGCTGCTAAAAAGCTGCTAAATCCGGGATATCTGTCACCACCTGGAAACTTTTTACCTAAATCATCATATTGACCCGGTTTTTCATTTGGTAAAAGGGGTATTTTCATATTGCGACGATCAGCAACTCTTAGGGTATGGCTTCCTGCACCAATCCAAATCCGGAGAGGTTTATCGGTTATTTCATAAGCAGTTTTTTCATCGCAAACGATACCACATGCTGCTCCGACACTCATTAAACAACAATCCAAAGCTCGGAGAGGAAAGGCAACTACAGGAGAATTAATAACATCTTCTACGGTAATCTTCATTGGACCGTGCGCATGAGGATTCATTCTTGCATATCCACGGTTTTTTACAGCAACTTCTGCCATTGTTTTTCTAAAAGAATCTTCCGCTTTCCCAAAGATTTGCCAATATCTCTGTGCCATCACAGCATAATAACCCGTATAAATATGACCTAAAGGTGTTTCCCAATCTTTATCTGCGGCGCAAGATATTAGATGATTACCTTCATCTGTAGGAACCTCGTCCATCCTTTCCCAACCTAAGGCTAATGCACAGTCACTATATCCTGAAGCAACGGCTTTAATAGCTTCCCACATTGTTGAGCCACCTGTCGCTCCTCCCGTCTTAACACCGATAGTGCCTAATGGATCTAAACCTAATCTATCGTGAATTACTGCTTCTCCTAGTAATTGATCGCCAAAATGATCTGCGAAATGACCATAGTAGGCAGT
>JAHPYY010000052.1 GCA_019058515.1 Promethearchaeota archaeon | reverse complement strand
CACCAGCTCTGGTTAAAACGGTAAAGAAATAATTCGAATTTGAAAAATCGGTTTTATCTATGAAGTCATACACTACTTTAGGAAGTCCATAATAATGGAGGGGGAACACGAATCCCACTCTTTCAGTCCGAGAAACAAAATCTTCCAAAGAAAGCGATTTCGCCATTGAAACCAGTTCAGCTCCTTCAAGGCTATTTGTTATTTGGTTAGCAATGCTTAAAGAATTACCCGTTCCAGTAAAATAATAAACTGTCGTATTCATATCAATATAACCACATCAGATTTATAACTTATTGAATTTTTAATGGTATTTATTTTCCACTAAAAGTGGTTATAAGTTGGGAGTTTTTCATTAGAACGATTGTGAATAATGATTTAAAATTCCGATTTATATTATGATGTGTGAAATGTCACACTACTTCCTTAAAATAGGGGCAGTGTGAAATGTCACACTTTTTCACTATAAATAAAATATCCCAATTGCGATTCTTTCGATAAGAATTAACTTTTAAATGTGTTACCATATTTTCAACTTAGTAAAATTCGTTATTCGAATAATATTAAACATTTGTGAAAATTATGTCTAAAAAAGGCGCAAAATTAAAAATTGATTCCTATAAGGGTCCTTTTGGAACTATCAAAGGTTTCGAATTGACTACGGGAAAAGTTCACCTTGGAGACGAGACGGAATGGGAACCGATGGGCCCTCATCCTAAACCTCACATTCCAACGCTTCGATCGTGGTTTTTCAAGCTCATGGATCGATACAAACCCTTCTACATGCCTATTTGCGATATGTGTTGCTTATGTACTTATGGTAAATGCAATCTGTCCAAAGGTCGAACAGGTGCGTGTGGTATAAATATGGAAACGCAGCAAGCGAGAATTGTCGAGATTGCGTGCTGCATCGGTGCCTCATGCCATTCAGCTCACGGAGACCACCTCCTACACTGGTTAAAGGAGAAATATGGCAATGTACCAATTAACTTTGGTAATAATATTGCTGTAGAGATGCCTATGACCCGTTTAATCACGGGAATGAAACCAGAAACGCTTGAGGACTTGGAGACGGCAATGGAATGGGTTCATTACACCATAACTCACCTACTAGCAGCAGGACACACCGGTCAAGAGAGTTCTTACTTAGATTACGAATCAAAAAGTTTCTTAGCGGGTTTAGCTGACTCCGTAGGCATGGAAATCTCTGACGCCGTTCAAATTTGTGCGTATGGATTCCCAATGGGCGATCCTGATGTTCCAATTGCTGAATTGGGAATGGGCACGATGGACACGAACAAGGCTACGGTTTTAATGATTGGACACAACGTAGCCCCGGGTATTGAGTTAGTTGACTACATTAGAGAGAAAGGGTTGGAGGACAAAGTAGATGTTGGAGCAATCTGCTGTACATCTCACGATTTAACTCGCTATTACGACAGCGCTAAAATCGTTGGCTCGATGTCAAGACAACTACATTACATCCGCTCTGGATTAGCTGATGTAGTTATGGTCGACGAACAATGTATTAACCTTAGAAGTTTCGATGAGTCCGAAAAGATTGGTGCTCCTTTTATTGCGACTAACGAGAAAAATATGGCAGCATTACCAGATCGCACGAACGACCCCGTCAATGAAATCATAGACGATTTAGTCAGCGGAAAAATGCCTGGAGTACTAATTCTCGATCCTATTAAAGCTGGCGAAGTCGCAGCAGAAGTTGCTGTTAAGATTAAACCAATCCGAAAAGCCAAGAGCGGAGTTCCCGATGAACAAGGCTGTATTGACATGGCTTATCATTGTAATGGATGTGGAAATTGCCAGAGAAATTGTCCTAACGACCTACCTTTAGTTGAAGGAGTTAAGTTAGCAAAGGAAGGAGACTTTTCCGTGTTAGAAAGAGTCTTCGACGACTGTCTCGGATGCGGTCGATGTGAAAGCGACTGTATGAAGGGCGTGTCTCCATTAACACTTCTCATGTACGCGGGCAGAGAAAAGATCAGGAATGAGAAATACAATGTTCGAGTTGGTCGCGGGCCTATTATGGACACAGAAATTCGAAATGTTGGAGCTCCTATCGTGTTAGGAGAAATTCCCGGTATCGTGGCGATTATTGGATGTGCGAATTACGCACACGAAATCCAAGAGTTATACCTTATGGCAGAAGAGTTCTGTAAAAGGAACTATATTGTGGTAGTTTCAGGTTGCGGTGCTATGGATATTGGACTTGTCAAGGACGAAGAAGGAAAAACCTTATACGACCGATACCCCGGAGATTTCGATCGTGGTGGATTAGTTAATGTAGGAAGCTGTGTTTCAAATCCTCACATCACAGGAGCTGCGTGTAAAGTTGCTAACATTTTTGCTCGAAGACCTTTAAGAGGTAATTACGAGGAAATAGCGGACTACATCCTAAATCGTGTTGGAGCTGTTGGAGTAGCTTGGGGAGCTATGAGTCAAAAAGCTGCCAGTATCGCAAGTATGGCTAATGGATTAGGAGTTCCTGCTGTTGTTGGTCCTCACGCTGCGGAATATAGACGGATGTACATAGGACGTTCTGACAATGAAGATACTTGGAAAGTGTACAACGCTCGTGATGGAACTGAGGGTCACCTCGTTGGTCCGGGTCCAGAACACTTGCTAACGACTGCTGAATCTATTGAACAAGCAATTTGTTTAGTTGCTAAGCTAGCGTTAAGACCAGCCGACAACTCGAAGGGAAGAATGATAAAACTTTCTCATTGGATTGATTTGGAGAGAAAATACAAAGGCGTTAAGTTCCCTAACGATCTGGAAAAGTTCGTTCGACTTGAAGCGGATATTCCCATCAATATGAAAGACGAGATTCTGGAATACTTAGAAGAGAAAGGTTGGCAACCAAAAGAAATCGTCGATCCTACTCTTTTAAAGCGACTCTGCAGGACTTAAATCAATATTTAACAATTTCATTAATTTCTTTTTACCTTCTTTTTTTACTTTTTTTTTTTTTGCTTCATATTCACGCCACATAATAATTGATTATTAAAGATTTGAAGGGAATCGAACGCCTTCATTTACTACCAGTAATGTATTTTTAGCTTCTATTCTTTTTACTTATATCATAAAAATTTTACCATGCAGAATAGGGTGGTTCTTTGGATAAGGAAAAAAAAGAATTTGTAAAATTATCGAGACTTCTCTCTCATTGGGCAGAACACAACAATAGTCACAAAGAATCCTTCCTTAAATGGAGAGATATTGCAAAGGAGAATAACAGGGAAGACATTTCGGAAGAAATTGATAAAGCAGTGGAAATGATGAACAGATGCACGGAATATCTATTATCTGCGAAATCTAAAATTGAATAAATAAAAAAACTAGCATTTATCTTTATTTTTTAAATTAACAAATAGTACAATAGAAAAAACGCTGGTTAGAGAAATAGATTAATTAATGGCAATAATTGTTCTTTGAAATAGTCTATTTTCTCGTATAGTAACTCCGGATTTTCTGAGAGAAGCCATAAATACACGGGAATTTGAAGATCTGAATATTCGAACAGTTTTTCCCCTCTAATCGTAAAACCATTGAGAGGGAATTCTAAAGAAATCGTTTTTTCTCTGATCAAACCAATCGAACTATGAAAATTAGATAAGGTTTGTAATAACAAGGCTGTGTTGTTTATCAACATCTCATCAGTGTTAGAACGGGTAAATGAACCAAAAATTAGTCCGTCCATCGAAATTAGACTCGTGCCTTTTCCTTCAATTGATAGCGTGAAATCTTCTAAAATGTTTTCGATAATCTCAGAGGTGTCCGAAATTTTGTTTAAAGCCATCGAAAACGCTTGCATTATTGTTTCTTTTTGGAAAATTGTAGTATCGCAATAATCAATGGAATATCCTTCGAAATGAGCTATAACGGGATTAAACAAATCTTTTATGGTTTTTACATTCTTTTGCCATTTTAAAGTCCTGCGGATATCTTGATCGCTTTTATGGAGGATGACTAATATTTCCGTTTTTTCGTTTAATTCTTTAAGCGACTCTAACACCTGCTGGAAGTAATTGACAGATTCTTCGAACCTTTCAAAATCTTGAGTATCAACTACGTACATTATGAGATCGACTTCTGTAAAGAACAAATCGGGCTTATTGAAGTAATATTTCTCTCTATACTGAACTTGACCCCCTAAATCCCAAGAAATTACGGGAAAGCCAAAGAAGTCGAGTTTTTCTCTCTTTACCCCCTTTGTAGGCAGCAAAGATTTTATTATGGAGAATTTATCTTGAATTACCGCAAGGATGCTAGTTTTTCCTCCGTTATCTAGGCCAATCATCAACACTTTCTTGTGAGCCTTAATTTGCTCCTTTACAGATTTTTCAAGTACTTTTGCGATTTTAATCCATTTTGTAAGCATTTGAGGTAATAGTTCTTTTATCTCAGGAAGTTTTTCGACCGAAATTCCTGCGAGATCGGCTATATTGTTTATGTTGTGTTCCGCTAATCTCTCAGCAGAAATACCATCGATACCAATTAGAGTATCTGGTTTGAATTGCATTATTTCCTCGAGTTCAGAAATAATTACATTACTTTTAAAGAATTCTGATATCTTTTTCAAATTTTCAGAGCTTGTCATAATAATCGATCAAGTTTGAGATGTAATTGTTATTTAGGGAAAAATGAATTGAATTTTTCTTCAAAAACCATTTAATTAATTAATATAAAATTCTTTAAAAAAAACTTTGTTTTTTTATTAAAAGAGTAAAAATTAGTAGATTCTTATTTTAAGGGGATTTTGCTGTGTAAATGTGAATAGATATATTAATTAGTTATTAAATCCAACATCGAGTTAACTCTTAGTTATAAAATGTTTATTAAAATAAATATAGCTTTTAAATGCTTTACCATTCCCATAAATTTTTCCATAAATTACACCCATTCCTCTGCGTGATTAACAATTTCAAGATTTAGGCCATTAAACATAATTCTTGGTCCTTTGCCCTCCTTACCAATCGATTTCTTTAGAAGTTATGGCATCTAAAAATTTATTTAACCAAGTTCTCCGCGCCTTTAACTCTATGTAAGGTCTCTCGAATAGAGCCAAAACCAGAGGAATTTTTTGTAAATTCTCTGCTGTGATTGGAATGTGGTCTATTAAATCTCCAGGCTTTCCTTGTTTTAAACCATTTACCATTCTTTCGTAATAATTTATGGAGCGTTCTAAGTCTTCCTTGTATCTCTTCAAACAACTAACAGCAAGATCTTTAGACAAAATAAAAAGGTTCTTGATACCTATATCGATTGGATTCTTAACTCTTGCGATAAAGCTTAAAATATCTTGAATTTCCTCAAATAATTGACGCTCTCCTTTTTTGGTTAAATGAAATAATTTTACTCTTCTATTATTTCTTTTGCTATACTTCCCTTCTACCAAACCTTGTTTTTCTAATCGCTTCAGGCAATTATAAGCGGTAGAAAATTCAATATCAACCCAATATTTGTAGTTTGCTAATTCAATCACATTGTTAACTTCTTTTCCCGTAAGTGAACGATTATAATCGCGAATACTCTCGTAGAGTATACCCAATATAGCAATATCGTTTTTTGGTAAAGATAATTTTTCTAATTTTCCATTCGATTTCCTAGGAATCATAACATTAACAAGAAAATTTTGAATATATTAAAGAATTTAAGCGATTTGATAGTAAATTTCAGTTTTCCAATTGGATTGGTCCGGTTCTTTTCTAGGATCGGTAAGATAGCGCTCCCACCATAATTTGGTTGTTTTTATCTGCCGTTCGTTAGCCCATTTTATCATTTCGGCATATACAGGAGCGATATTTTCCAAAGATCCTTTATAGAGAGCGTAAACTGCTTTTCCCGAAGGAATAGTGCTCATTTTTATTTGATCGTGGCTTTCAACTTGTTTATTTACAGGTATTCCCACCTCAAAATCAATGAAAGAATCGTTTGTATCGTGAAATAATGTTACGGGAGGGCCACTTGGCCTCATTCTCCTGTTTTCGAGAAAATTCATAACTTGCATCATCGACTTACCTATTACCTGAGGTAATTGATCGCTAGGTATTTTTTGACGAATAGATACAATTGTTTCTGGTTTAACCTTTTTGATTTTTATTCTCATCCTATTTTTCTATATTTAGATCTATTATTAGATCTAATGTTGGAGAATATATAAAGATATTGTTTTCAGGTATTTATATTTATTTTTAGATAAATGAAACAATAAAATAGTTCGTTTCTGAATTATTTAGCAGAAGCAAATAATTTTATAAAAAAAGGAAAGAAAAGAAAATCTTTGTTTTAGCTCTCAATTCCCATTGAGGTTAATTTAAATCCCTTGCCACAATAAACGCAAAATGCCATACCATTCTCGTTCATCTGTTTGCTCATAGATTCTGTGAAATGATTCCCACATTCAGTGCAAAACATTACCCCCGAATTAACATATTGGATATTGCGATCTATAGGAGCGTGAACATGTTGAGTTTGGGGGACTTTTTGTACAATTACTGGAGTTGGTTGAACTGCTCCATTTGGTGCTTTAATAGGTTTTTCCTTACCAGATAACGCGTAATATAAAGCCTCAAATATTTTATAAATACCAAGAGCAATGTATTTGAAAAGGTAATAGATACCTTTAAAGATGTAATAGACTAAGTAACACAAGCCATAGATTATGTAGAATATTAATATCAATACTAAAGCGATTGCAGCAAATATTCCAATAATTACCATAACTTGTCCTAACAAGGGAAGCGAAAAATACCAATTAGCGAATAATTGCCAACCATTAATCACATCAGTCCAATTGACCATACTTTTCTTCACTTTCGAAAATATTTTTTACTTAATTAAAATGTGGATAGTTAACATATTAAACAATATGGAGACCAGTCTTTAAAAGGGAGTCCGATTTTTAACTTATTGTTCTCTTTTCAGGTGGATCTAATTAGCTGGAAAAAAAGAAAATACTATAAAAAATAGAAATCGCTATATTAATGTTAATGTTAAAATAACGAAAATAAATGCATTTATTTGCAGAATCGACAGATATTTAATAGAGAATGCTTGAAAGATCTGCAATTCAAAATTTAAGAGTAATTATTTTTTCTTTACAGACTTCAGTTGTTTTATAGTTCAAGTTTAAAGAAATATGAACATTAGAGGATTAGTAAGAAAGGAGTTCGGTCGAATAAAATCAGATCGAAGAAGTCTTATATTATTATTTCTAATTCCGCTTCTCTTGATCGTTATATTCGGATTGACTACTGGGGGCAGCACAACGAAATTTTTTGCAGCTGCTGTTATCACAAAGGACGATATTGCATGTTACGGAGACTTTCCTTCGAATACTTCCAAATACGACGAAATGTTTATTGACATCGTAAAACACAATTGCTCTTCTTTTTCTCTTTACAAATCTTTTAACGCTACTAGCGAAGAGATTTACAATTCATCTTATCTTGAAGGAGTAGAATTATTGAGAACCGAATTGATTGATGTATTAATCGTGTTGCCTGAAAACTTTTCCGAAACTGTAGACAATAAAACTAATACTAATTTAATATACTTCATAGATGGAACCGATAGCGCCTCAATTCAAGCCATAAATGTGTCTATTCAAGAACCTATTTCTCTTTTCAGAGTTCAGGCAGAGGCAATGGAAAATTTCACTATTATGGTTCCATATTTAGAGTTCGATGTCCCTTTTTGGGAAGCACTTACACTAAATTACGCGCTTCCGCTGTTAATTCCCCTGATTGTAGTAGGAACGTGCATGAATCTGACTTCTCTATCTATTGTGTCTGAAGGCCCTCTTCCAAGAATGCTTATTACTCCCACGGCAAAGTTTGAAATTATAGCAAGTAAATTATTAGCAAATACACTAATAATGCTCATTCAAGCGACTGAAATATTCATTATGACTGCTTTGTTTGGATTATACTCTCTCGGTTCATTATTCGATTTATATTTGGTACTCATTGCAACAGGCTTTTGCGGGATCTCAATAGGGTTATTTATATCATCAATTAGCCCAACTGAACAAGTAGCAAATCAAATGTACATGTTATTTTTCATCGTAATTATGATATTTTCAGGAGCGTTGCTTAACATCGAAAATCTGGGAGGAGGGATCGGAATATTTGTCAATTCTCTACCTTTGGCACACTCCATTCCATTAATGAGAGATATAATGTTTAGAGGTTTGCCCATCGATCCTGAACATTTTATCACCTTAAATATCATTTCGGTAGTATTTATAACACTAGCGTATATTGGTTATAGATTTAAGAAATTAGAGGTATAAGCATTTAAATTGAGAATACAAATAAGAGGTTTAAATCTTTAAATTGAGTAGCAGAATTCGGAACTTACTAAGTTTAATAAGCAGTTATATACGACAAACATTTAGTTATTTAAAGAAAAGTAATGTTATTCAGAAAATTAAGTCGTTTTTAATTTCCATAAAATCAGGCGTGTTTAGGTTAGGAAAACAAGTCATTAAGGAATTTCGACTTGTAAAAATCGATCCATTTAATTTACTTCTCGCAATAGTCGTTCCACCTTTAATCATCGTTATGTTTGCGCTAACTTCGACGGCTTCAGCAGCAAATCCAGTTACCACAAGTTGCGTAGTGGTATCTTACGATTCTAACACATTTCTCAGTCCAAATAACTATACAGAATCAAATATGGATAATTACACTATACCTTATGTTGATGCCGTCAATCAATCTGAGATGTTAGAATTAAAGAATTTTTACAACGCAACGGAGGAATATTACGCAATGGAAATCTCGAGAACTCAGCTTTTAAACAAAGAAATCGAAATAATAATTGTACTTCCCCTCGATTTTTCTGAAATGTTAAATAACAGTCTTCCAGCATTCATCGAATGTGTTCCAGACGCGTCTAAGATCGAGGATATACAACAAAGATTAAACGCAGTATACGATTCCATAAAACTATTCACAGAAAACAACAATCTAACTCCATACTTTCGGTTGCAAGGATTTCAAGAATTTTCGATCCCACCAGATTACAATCTTAAATTTAACGATAATGTAACATTCACATTACCGATTATGATTTTTGCAATAGCCATGGTTCTTACTATTTTAGTGATTGTAAAAGAGAAACCAATACCAAGACTTCTGCTTACTCCTGTACAACGATTCGAAATTTTAACATCTAAGATAATTACCTACAGTCTAATACTCGTGTTTCAAACAGCATTAATACAGTTTTCAAGTATGATTATGGGAATGTACCTTGCAGGCACGATTTTAGATCTTTTTCTGGGACTGTTTATGATCGGATTTACCGGAATGTCGTTAGGATTATTTATTTCTTCAATCAGTAAGACTAAAACCGAAGCAAATCAGTTGTTCTTTGCGTTTTTTATCATAATCGTGATATTAAGCGGAATGTTCGTTTCCTTAGAGGCTATGCCGCCTTATTTAAGAGCTATTGCAAGTGTATTACCTTTAGCGCACGCAGCACCCTTGATTTCAGGAATAGTTACTAAAGGAAAATCGTTTATTAATTTTGATTTTTTAAGCTTGCTTGGATTAAGTGTATTCCTAATAATAGTATCATTTTTCACATTTGGTAGAAGGAGGTATGAAGTATAATGTTAAAATCAAAAACCACATTAGAAGATTCCGAAGAAATTATTGTTGATGAGTACACAATTAATCAGTTGAAGTACAAAGCAAAAACTCTCAGCACTTTGATTAAAGAAAAACACACAATGTTGAAATATCTCACTGAGAGACTCGAGGAATCAGTTAATAACCTAACAGGAGAGGAGAATAGCGTTAAAACTTTTATTAACGAACTTAGCGCCATCAAAAAAACTTTAGATCCTTCAAGAGAAGAGCATAATATCGAAAAGATTAAATATCTTTTAAGAAATAAAGGATATCTTTTCGGGAAGGAATTAAAAAGCTTAGTTGTGGATGTTAAAGACTTAAATGTGTATTTTGACGATAACCATATTATTCACGATGTGTCGTTTCAAGTAAAGGAAGGAGAAATTATAGGATTATTTGGAATATCTGGAGCAGGTAAAACCACCATAGTCCGTGTTATGACCTGTCAAATCTCTAAAAAAAATTGGAATGGTAGTGTGAAAGTAACAGATCTAACTCCAGCCGAGACACAAAACCACTCAAGAATACTAAGTAATTTGGGATATGTTCCCCAGTTGGAGGAACTTAATTTATATTACGATTTGACTCCTATGAAAAATGTAGGAACTTTTGCTTCTACTTATGGATTAAGTGCCAAAAAAGGCATGCAGATTGCTGAAAAATTATTTACGATATTAGATATTCCAGAAGATACTTGGCATAAGCCTTTAAAGAAGATGAGCGGTGGGGAAAAAAAGAGGGTAAGTATGGCTTTAGGTTTGATCCACGAGCCAGAAGTCCTGTTTTTAGACGAACCTACTACGGGAGTTGATGCTTCGAAGAGATACGATATTTTAAGTTACTTGAAGAAGCTTAATCAAAAATTAAATACTACGATGTTTATTATTACACACGATCTCGAAGCTGCTTTAATATGCGACAAAACTGCGATATTAAGAGATGGTAAATTATTGGAATTTGATAGTCCAGAGAATTTAATTGCGTCTTTACCAAGTAAAGGGTTGTTAGCTAGATTTTCAATAGAGGATCTAAACGAGAAAAAAATCGCGTTAATTAGGAAATTTATACCAGTAGAAAAAGTAATTAGGGCAGGTAACGAGGCGATTGAAGTATTTCTCCACGACTTTGAGGAGAATCTACCTGCTTTAATGGATTACATGATTAGAAACGGTTTGAAAATAACCTCAATGAGCCGAGACGTTGCTACATTTAGAAGGTACTTTCAAGCTAGGATTCAAGAAGAAGAGGAAAAGGAACGGTTTTCTCAAATAAGCGAAGAATAAGGTTTTTTAAATAGAATGTACAGAAGATTAAAAAGATTGCTGAAGTCAGCGGTATTAGCGGTAATTTTATTGCTTATCCCCGTTGTAATTAGCGTTTTTATCAATATTCCTTGGATTATTTACATCCAAGAAGATGAAGTCATCGAAATAAAGGGAAGCATGGGAAATTTTTCTCTATCGCACCAACATAACCAAACAGGGTTATTTATTGAGCCTATTATAGAATCAAACTATTACGCTGCGAATTCGATTAATTTTACACAAGCAGCCAATATTTCAGAACTAGCTGATCCAAACAATAATCCTAATCTAAATTCTAATCAATCGGAGTTTTTTTATGATTACTTATTTGAAAAGCAGAACGCTGATGGTTCGTATTCAGATATCTCTGGGGGAGGCACAACAGTTTCTACTTACCAAGTAATAGATGCCATAAGAGTTTTATCACCTACATATCTCAACGATGCTAATAAGCAAAAAAGAAAGGATCTTATTGTCGATTTCTTGTGGAACGTTTACGCAGAGTTTGGCTTGGGATTTAAAATGAATCAAATGATAAATGAGTCTGATATCATTTCCACATTTTCAGCAGCATATCTTGCTAACAAGTTAGACGCCCAATACATTCTATACAATGATAATATATCAGCTTTTATTAATTCACTTTGGTTAGGTGGATTTATGTACGCTCCAAGCATTCCCATAGAGACTGCTGAAAGTACATACTACGGAATTAAGGCGTTATATGAAGTAGGGGAAGTCCAAAAAGATTTACTAAGAGAGTTGTTCTTTCGAAGATTGGAATTAGGGGCTTTTCTGATTAGCATTTATAACAATGATGACGGAGGTTACAAACAAAGCTTTTTTACGGAGGAAAGCGATGTAGTGTCAACTTATTACGCGCTTTCATCGCTTCAAACCTTAGGTTTACCATTAATCAATGAAGTAGAAACATTTAATTACATTTTAGATTGTCTAAATCCTGACGGGGGATTCGGTTTGCAGCCCGGGGAGAATTATACATCCGAATTTAAGGCAGGGTGGGCTGTGGCTAACTCTTTAGAAATTCTTATGAATTATGGTTCACTAAACGATTATAATATAAGCGAATACATTTCTGGATATTACAATTGGTCTTATAATTATCAAGCAAAAAATGGTTTATTTGGGGAGATTTCAATTGAATCTAATTATCTCGGATCACTATCAGTATTTTCTGCGTATCCAGATGAGATAGAATCTTTATTGAATATATCTAATATAATCGATTTCGCCAATAGTTGTTATTCTTTAAAAGATGGAGGCTATAGCCGAAAACCTGGTGAGAACTCAAGCACATATTCGACATTTTGCGCTTCTAATTTATATTTAATGTTGGGATCTTACACCAATAAATGGTTCTACAATGAAACCGCTACTTCGCAATTTTTAATCGACCTTCAAAACGAAGATGGGGGTTTTAAATTAGGAAACGATATCGAAAATTTCGCAGTGTTGTATGGTCCTATATATCAATACTACAGAGAGTTGATAAATCCTAATATTTCTGTTATTGAAAGCACTTATTGGGCTTTGTCTTCTTTAGATATTTTAAATTCAACTGACTTGGTCAATATGACTACTTTAATACCTTGGATTGAATCGTGTCAAAACGCTGATGGAGGGTATTCAATAATTATTGGTTTTCATTCCGATGTAGTATCGACCTATTATGGACTTGAAATTTTAGGTTTATTAGATTTAGTTCCTATGTCGAGATTATCGGTCATTGAGTTTCTTAAGAACGCTCAATTAGATGACGGTAGCTACGCCATGATACCAACGTTCTCAAGCATGTTAGGAACACCATCAACCTTCATCGTTAGTTATATGGCGGCTAAAGCGCTTTATCAAAAAAATTTCCAATCTGAAGACATTATCGGGTTTCTTAACTATTACAGTTCCTGCATAAGTCCTACCACTGGAGGAATGGGAGATTCACCTAACTTCGGTGCGGATCTTCACAATATTCCCTATGGAATTTTAATTCTTAACGATTTAAAACAGGATCGGTCATTTGATCCTACATCATGGAATAATTTATTGTTCATAATCTTTATAATTGAATTGATTGGCGTAGGGATCTTAATAATTTATTCCTTAATTCAAAACTTAAATTTGCCGCGAAGAATAAAAGATACTGTCGGCTACGGGAAAAAATACAGTATTTCTTTTCTAGAGCGCTTCCCCGCTATAAGATGTGAAAATATGAGTATTTACGCTGGAAGAAAATTGATAGTAGATTCGATGTCTATGCAACTAGAACATGGTGAAATTTTAGGAGTTTTAGGAGAATCTGGGGCTGGGAAATCCACTTTTGTCAAAGGATTGTTAGGGATGCGAAAATTCAAAGGGATCAGTCAGATATATGGAATGAATGTAAAAAGAAAAAAAAAACGAATGCGCCCAATTTATGGTTATGTACCTCAAGATTTAAGCAAAATTTACTTGAATTTCACCGTTTTAGAAAATTTGATATATTTTGGGGGCCAATATGGGATATCAGAGAAAGAAATTGTAAAAAAGTCTAAACGAATTCTAAAAAGTCTCGATATAGAGGATAAAACGCACGAGAAAGTTAAAAGTCTCTCAGGAGGACAAAAACGTAGAGTGTCTATCGCAATTGGATTAATTCACAATCCAATAATTTGTATTCTTGACGAACCAAGTTCAGGTCTTGATCCCGTTATAAGAGAAACGCTTTGGTTAAGCTTAGTGCGAATAAATGAACAATTTAACACAACATTGGTTGTTATTACGCATTACCCTGAAGAAAGTAGATTTTGCCACAAAGTAGTACTATTTGGAAGAGGAAGAGGTATGATAGATTTCGGACGACCTAGAGATCTTCTTTCTCAACTTCCAGGAAACGGTCGCACAATCGAATTAGTTTTCCTAAATGTTCAGGAAGATGTGATTCAAAGGCTGGAAGCCAACAACTATGTAAGTAGAGTATTAGAAAATAAAGCAGGAACAGACTATAGAGTCTTTACAGATATGGATTTACAGACAATTATTGATGTAGTAAGGAAGGAATTTGGCTCCAACTCTATAAAGTCGATTAAACAGGTGGAAGCGAAAATGGAGGAATTTTTTAGGATTCAATCCCTTAAAATTGAGGATTAGTGGATAAGATATAAGATTTTATGAATGAAAAAATGCTTGAAAAGGAAAAAGGATTATTGGAAGAGGAAAATAATTCAGATATGTCTTTATCAGAGACTAAATCTTTAAGAAAGGAACAAAAAAGCAAAACAAAAGATAAAGAACTAGCTAAATTGCGGGCTAAAATTTCAGAAGCTATAAGGGTATCTAAAAAGTATTGGTTAATATTCCGTGAGGGAACTTTTGGATTAGCCACGATATTGGATCTTACCTACAAGCGTTCATTTATTGAAGTGTTGTTTTTTACGAATCGAGCAGTATTAGAGTTGGGCGTTCCTTTACTTAAAATTTATACACCTATCGAAACTGAATTCGATTTTAATGAAGTGTTATTGGAACCGGATTTTGACGAAGATGGATTAGTAAGCCCATTACGGATTATCAATAGGTTGGATGATACCATCAAAAAAGAAGTAACACACCACTTAGATGTGTTGGAAAAAGAAATTGATCTAATTAATCAACATTACGAAAACTACGAAATTGAAGATAATCCGTTTAATCGCCAAATTAGGATCCACTTTCCAAAATTTTCACGCTCTCTAAATATTAACTTTGAAAAATATCCTTTGGTACCAAAAATCACTTATTCGGGTAGTTTAAGAAGAGTAATCCGAGAGGCAGACTTATTGGAGCAAGATTTTATTAAGAACTGGGATGAATACAATCCTTTACGAGTTTACGAACTTATTAAGAAAATTGTCAATTTAGTAGCAAAAAGATTGAATATTTTAAGCTTTAAAGAAGATTCGCAGCATCTTATATTTGAAAATGTGTCCGTGAAGCTGGTTATTCAGAAAATTTCGTTCAAACTACATAGAGGACAGTCTCTTGGGATTGTATACAATCCACAAGATGCGTATGAAAGTGAAAAAGATAGAATAAGCACTCCACATATATTGTTTGATCTCATCACGGGAAATCTTATCAAATTCTCAGGAAGACTTATTATTTTCGGTACAAATGTCCAATTACTCTCAAAAGCAAAGTTAGGGCAAATATTTATAATAGAACCAGAATTGGACAAAAAGGTTAAAGGAATGAGTGTGAAAAAAGCCATTAAACATAATTTACAAGTTGAATCTAAATTTATAGAAGAGAGAATTGAATTTGAAAAATTGTTAAAGCAAGCGAATCTTTGGAATCCAATTGACGAAATATCAGGAACTGCTTATAAAATCATCTCACAGGGACCGTTACAAAAGTGGAAGAGAAGAAATGATTTTATTCAGGAGGTACTTGACGATATTGGACTGTTCAATAAGAAAAAGAAGAAATTATCAGAGTTATCAGCAATAGATCACATTCTTTTTTCCTTTGGAAGGGTATTGGTACAATCTCCCAGCATTATAATGATAAGTATCCCAGAAGGCTTGTTGACTAAGTTACAAATTAACTTATTTAACGATTTTGTTAAAAAGATTAAAGAAAAATATCATTTAATAGTAATAATTCATGGTTCTGACCAAATTACTTCTGAGTGCGACGAAATAATTACAATATCAGGTACAAAAGCACAGGTAGGATCTATTGATGACTTCTTAGAACAAATACCTCAAGAAGGGGAGGTCATTAGTATTGAATTAAGCGATCCGAGTGAGGCAGCTCTTACCAAAATTAAAGAGATTCAAAACGCTATATTTATAGAGGAAAGGAAAAATGAGAAATACAAAATCTTTACCGCAGATGATCCAAACGACTTAATTCAAAATTTAATGAAAATTTTAGGTCCTTCTCTGTACAATTTTCGGAGATATAAAGCCTCGATATCGGATTATCTGGAATTTCAAGAAAAATTAGAGGTTAAAAATTAAAAAGAGCGGAAAAAAATATGATTAAAAGCATTTTTATTATGAAAGAAAACGGGGAATTGCTTTTCATGAAGAATTTCATGGAAGAAAAATACGATAATGATATACTTATTGGTTTTTTTACTTCAATATCGAACTTTAGCCGAGAAGCTTTAAGGAGTGTGGTTAAATACGTTGATCTAGGAGAGGAAAATAAGTTAATACTACATCCCGTTCCAGAGGAGGAATTAATAACTGCTGCTATTGTAAGTTCCAGAGACGATAATTCCCTTATAATGAAAGTCTTGACCGATATAACTCAGGATTTTATTATGCAATATTCTCCGTTCTACGAACCCGAAAAGATATACCAAGACGAAATGGAAGGCATTTTAAAAGAAAATTTAGGTAATAAGGTTATTCGATCTCCGGTCCTAAGAACTTTTATCGCTTGGGTAATCCTATTACCTCTATCTCTATTGCTAACATTTCTTAGCACAGTTCTCACCTCGTCATTTCTTTCGTTACTAGAATTAGTTCAGCTTTTCATTGAGTTGGAAAATGTAACAGATACTTCATTGACCAGTATTTATTTTACATCCTCTTTTGTCATATTAATTGTATATACCGGTCCAAATTTAATTTCAGGATACTTAACCGTCAATCGGAATGTTGCATTTGTAAATTCAATAATATATATCGTAATTACCGTAATTATGTATTATCTATTTCACGACCCACTTTACTTTAACACTGTCATCGCTAATATACCAATAATTGGGATTGCCTCCGTGTTCTTTTCCTACATTGGCGTAAGAATTTCCACTAAAAGGAATATTCGAAGTAAATAGCTTATTTATAACAACTCATCCGCGGAGTGGAATAAACTGTT
Source organism: Promethearchaeota archaeon (assembly GCA_019058515.1). The sequence continues at coordinate 8,198 of JAHPYY010000052.1, read as the reverse complement.
AGTTTTCCCCTTCTCATTGGGGACAAATTTAACAGACGAATCAATGTATACTTCTGGGTCCAATTCTTCGAGAAATAAGGAAGTATATGTAGTTTGAAACCCTCCATATCTTTGAGTTACGGATGGGCTAAGTAAATATAGTTGGTCCTTTGCTCTGGTAACGGCTACGTAAAAAATTCTACGCTCTTCCTCAAAAGCATCATCATCTTCTCCAACTCTACTAGAAGGAAAAAATTCGTTGCAGAGCATGGGTATAAATACCACTCTCCACTCCAATCCTTTCGCTCGATGAATGGTGGAAAGAACAAGGGGTTCTTCATCCATACTCGATTCTACTTCCTTGGTTGTTCTCGATTCTATGTTAGATCTATTTAAGCTCAGGGTTTCCAAAAAGGTTCTAATAGTACTATAAGCGCTTGCATAAATCCCAAGTTGGTTTAAATCTTCCATTCTTTCTTGCCAGTTGTCGTATTTTGATTTTAGGTGATCTTCCAAAATTTTAGAAAGCTCGTAAATTACATCGCTGGGAGGATTCTCGTTTGTTAAATCTTTTAAAGGAACTAGATGTCGAATGATATTTGTAATTGCCTTTTTTGAAATTCGAGCGACCTTTAAATATTTTGCATAAAAATCATAGTTAGTCAAGGACTTGAGCGGATTGGTCGTTTTAACTAGAGCATCGTATATTCTTGCTGCTGACTTATTTCCAACCCCAGGAATGATAGTAAAAATTCTCGACCAAGCAATCTCATCTAATGGATTTTCTATTGCCTTAAGATGCATTATTAGATCTTTTATATGTGCTCTTTCGAAGAAAGAGACTCCCGCTCTAACTTCATAGGGAATGTTTTTAGCTCTTAATTCGAGTTCAATTTTGAGTAAATGACTAGCCGCACGTACCAAAACAGCCATTTCTTTGAGTTCAAATCCTTGTTGCTGCAAATTTAACACTTGGCTTGAAATAAACCGCGCTTGCTCATCCTCGTCTATCACGCTTAGAAGATAGGGTTTTTGACCAGAGTTTCTTGTGGGTTTCATATCTTTTGAATATTGCTTTTTATTGTGGCGAATTGAATCGTTAGCCAGATCTAATATTTCAGGACGGCTTCGGTAATTATAAGTAATCTTAAAAACTCTACAATCCTTGTATTTTTCCGAAAAATTTATGATATTTTGAAAATCAGCCCCTCGGAACGCATAAATACTCTGAGCATCATCTCCTACCGCAATAATGTTCCGTTTTGGATTTTGATTAGTCAATTTGCTAATGATTTCGTCCTGCAGGTAGTTTGTGTCTTGATACTCGTCTACTAATATATACTTTATTTTCCTAGCTATCAACTGGGCAACTGCTTTTTCGTCTAGTAATTGATTCCACAGCAAAAGCAAATCGTCGAAATCTAAAAGTCCCTCTTCGTACTTTTTTTCTCTGTAAATCCGGTACACCTGTTTTATTTTGCTAAGAACTTCTTTATCATCAAATTGTTGGTACTTCCAGAGGACCACATCATTTATTGACTTGTTACGATTAATAGAATAAGAAATAATGGATTTCACCATTACTGGCGTTGGAAATCTTTGGTTTAGCTCCATTACATTAGCCTTATTGACACAGATTTTCATTAACGCTTTAGCGTCTGATTCATCCATAATCGTATAGTTAGGTTTCAAATTCAATGTTTTTGCGTACATTCTTAAAAATCGATTTCCTAACGCGTGAAATGTACCTGCCCAAATTCCCTTCGGTTTTTTGCCTAGGAGAATTTCTACGCGACTAATCATCTCCTTTGCAGCTTTATTTGTAAAGGTCACCAGCATTATTTCGCTGGGTTTAACTCCTTGCGATAACAATTTCGCCACGCAATAAACGATTGTCCTAGTTTTTCCGGATCCTGCTCCCGCTATTACCAGCATCGGACCTTCGATGTTATTGACTATTTTTAACTGCTCCTTGTTCAAATCTTCTTTAAAATTCACTGTATTGTAGATGTCGGGCAGATAAATCTGTTCTTTTAGGCTTGTATCGACTGAATCTTCCTCGTAAAATTCAAAAACAAACCGTTCCTCGCTTTTTTTTTTATGAGACGAAATATTGTATCACACTAGAATTAATTTTTTATCGGTTAATCTTACACAAGAATTCACTGGTGAAGCAAACTGAAAAGTAATCGTTCTTAACTAGAGTAGGAATTAAATCTATAAAAATATCAACGTACCGCAAATTCTGTGAAATGTATAGTTTAATTTTAATCCCAAATATTCCGAGTAGATTATGTGCAAAGTTTAGAACGCTTTCATATTTCTCGTCATATTGGCTTATAAGATCTATTTATATAACTTGATTTTTACTTATTCTACATTCATAAACATTATATTTTACGGTAAATCTATAGTTTTATAAAGAAGCAATATTTAACTTGTGGCGTACAGATCCGAAGCCCTTTACAAAAAATGAAAACTCAGCAAAGCAAACTACAAACGGGATTTAGAAGCCTTTCTTACAGGAGTAAGTATGTGTATAATTTCTTAACTAATAAGATTCTCAATCAAAAGGAAAAGTTTAGATTAATTGGGTTATTAGTAGGAAAAAATAAGAGGGTATTTGATGTTCCTTGTGGTACTGGAATGTTAGTGCGTTACCTTCACCCAAGTGTAGAATATATGGGTTGGGATTTAAACAGACACTTTCTTAGAATTTTTTACAAGGATTACCTTCGAGAAAGGTTCAAAGTGAAGAAGTTCATAATTAGAGAAAAAAATATCTTTGATTTCCAAGATTATCCGAACGGAGGAAAGGATGTGTTTGTAATGTGCGATATTTTACACCACATATACCCAAGACACATCGAATTACTCGAAAACGCTAAAAAATGTGCGAAGAAGATCATTATATGCGAACCTCTAGGGACTACGCCCGATTATTTAAGAGGATACGACCCAATAGGTAAGGCTGCCGTTTTCTTCATTAAATTTTTTCCTGAAAGAATATTAAAAGCGCTCGATTATGTTTTTGCAGATAATGACGGCATCAATTCCTACGAAAATCGGAATTGCTGGCAGCACAACGAAAAAAGCCTCAAAAAGTTTTACCGAAGAATGGGATTTCGCAAAAGCATTACAGTACAGGACGAAATCATAGGTATTTGGGAGAAAAACGATAATTAAAGTTTTCTCTTCTCATATTTCACATCAAAAGACGCAAAATTTTTTTGTTAACTCGTTTTATAGGATCAATTTACTCCCGTAATCGACTTTAAAGAGCTAGTCGTCACAATTAATCACCCCTGTGATGGAATTCCTATAAAGAAAATTTAAAATTTAAAACATCATTTTCCATTTCATCAATTATATTTTATACAAAAAAGAAAGAAAGAAAAAAATGTCGTATAAATTACCCGATGAGAAAGATTTAGAAGCGATTCAAGGAATTGTTGGCAAGGATTACGCTACCAATAACAAAGCTATTACTGCTTCTTATCTTGCTAAGTCAGTAATGGGTCTTGAATCTCAAATCCCGGACATTGTCGTCCGCCCCAAGTTCCCTGAAGAGATACGTAAAATATTAATCTATTGTTCTGCAGAGAAAATTGCTGTAAGTCCCGTCTCTGCGGGGCTCTCAGGTGGTTTTGCTTGTCCGACGATTAAACCGGGAGGTGTATTATTAGATCTTGGACGAATGGATCGCATCATCGAAGTTAACGAAGCTAATCGATACGCAATCGTAGAACCGGGAGTCACAAATGGGCAATTATGGTCGTACATGGAAAAATATCACCCAGACTGGGCCCCTCCAATCGCAGATGGAGCCCCACCTGCCGCAACGGTAATGGGAGATGCTATCGATCGTGGATTTTCGCTTTACACATCTTCTGTTGGACCACAAGGCGATAACTTTATGTGTGGTGAGGTCGTATTTCCAAACGGAGATGTCGTTCGAACCGGTTCTTGGGCTTTACCCTTTGCTAAACCTTTCTATAAGTATGGAATTGGTCCTGACATGTGGAGTTTCTTAATGGGATCGCAAGGCGCGTTTGGAGTAATTACCAAGGCAGCTGTTAAGATTTACCCTCATCCAAAAGCTAAAACGATCATCGCGTGGGGCATGTCGAATCCACACGATATGCAAGATGTCACTCTTGAATTAGGGATGAAAGAATTTGGCGTAGCTCATAATATGGTTATGGTACAAGGAGGTAATTACCCATTAGTTATGGCTCGTTATCCAAAAGACAAAATACCCCACGATTACGAGTTCTTCAAAGAAAGTGGCACACCAATGTGGTGGATGAACTGGGAGTGTTGGGCTCAGAGTGAAAAGGAATTGGAGCATGTGGTTGATACAATAAATAATCACTGTAAAGATTTCGCCGCAAATAGAGCGCAAGACGGAGCGGCTATGAAACCTTGGGTACTCCATCCAAAACAAATAGCGAGCAGGTTAAGGAAACCAAATAAAATTGCTGTTTCTTACGCGTTTTGGGAAGCAGGTTTATTGTTTATTACATGGTATACTCCTTGGAACGAATGCGCGCATTTTGCGGAGATGTACAATGCTGCGATGGAGAAGTATGGCTTTCCTCCAGTGATGTGGATAGCTTCAATTGAGCGATGCCGACAAGCAATTTGCATGCCCATTATATGTTTCGACGGCACCAAGCAATCAGACTTCGAAAAAGTTCGGGAACTAAACCGCGAGACTACTGAGTACGGATTAAAGCAAGGCTGGTTAAATTATAGACCTGATCCATACATTCACATTGAAGCATACTATCAAGCGGGAATGTACTGGAAATACTTGAGAGCGTTTAAAAATCTCGTTGATCCCGCAGGAATCATGCACCCTGGACGATTGGCACTTCCTTAAATGGAGTGCTCTTATATAAATTAATCATTAAAAATAAAAAGGTTAAAAGAGGTAAAATATTATGGCTAAAACTGGAATGCAACGTTTAGAAGAGTTAAGAAGGGAAATTTACAAATGCATCCATTGTAAAGCGTGCCGATTTGCGTACTCCGGAGAACCAAGCCGAAAAGGTATTGGCGAACATCACGGAAAGCAGGGAGATGTATTATACGAAGGTATGGTCGATAGCTGTCCTGCTGGGATCGAATACGGTTGGGAAGCCTTCTGGAACGCTGGGAAGGTCTGGATCGCTCGCTCCATCCTTAACGGCGATTTGGAATTTTCCGAAGAAGTTCGAGACGTAATTATGCCCTGTATTACTTGCGGCATGTGCTCAGCGCAGTGCGAAAACAAAGTACCCACCGTAGACATCATCGAATCTTTAAGAGCTGCGTGTGTAGAGTCTGGTATTCCCATGATCGATAAACACCAACTAGTTGACAAGCTAGTCAAAGAGTTAAACAATCCTTACGGAGGTAAGAAAGACGAACGATTTAATTGGGCGAAAGACGCGGGACTAGGAAAGTTTATTGACAACAAGGGCGCAAAAATTGGATACTATGTAGGGTGTACGGCGTCTTATCGTCAAGTGGAAGTAGCTATTGCCACGGCTAAATTGTTCGAACTGCTAGGAATGAATTTCACACTCGTCGCTGACGAAGTGTGCTGTGGAAGCCCCTTTTTTAGAGTGGGTGCGGTAGACACCGCTCAAGAATTGATGAGAAAAAACCTCGAATCGTTTAAAGATCTTGATATGGTGTACTTTAGCTGCGCCGGTTGTTATCGAACGATCACTATTGATTACCCCAAGTGGATGGCTGAAGACGAGGAACTTCCGTTTAAAACTCAACACGCTTTTGAGCTTGTTGCTAGACTTATTGAGCAAGAGAAAATCAAATTCAAACCAAACGCCGAATTAAAGGGGAAGGTAGTGACTTACCACGACCCTTGTCATACGGGAAGGCACTTTGGGATAGATTTCGAGCAGGAAATGATTAAACAGACCAAAAACCTAATGTTTGATAAGCGAAAAATTAAGCAAAAAATCGACGATTGGTTCGAAATTCCACGGATCATCCTAAGAAAGCTCGAAGAAGATGTTGGTATTAAGTTCACCGAAATGTACCGCATTAAACTTAATAGTATGTGCTGCGGTGCGGGTGGTGGAGTGCGAGCTGGATACCCAGATTTCTCGCTAAAGACAGCCAGTTTACGTTGCGACGAGGCAAATGCCGTTAATGCCGATATTCTTACGACAGAATGCCCATTTTGCTGGAGAAATTTAACAGATGCAAATGAACTTTATAACCACGGTATGAAAGTCATGGGTGTGCTTCAAATGATTACTGAGTACGATTTATTGAACATTCTGAAGAAACTCGAAGAAAAAGACTTCCTTACGCCTTCTATTCGCGAACTTGAAGAAGAAGAACCAAAGAAGAGGTAAGATTACAATTCCCTTATTCTATTTTTTATTTTTTACTATTTTTTTCGTTTAGAGTTAGTTCAATACTTTTCAAATTGTCGCGCCATTTATTATTAGTTAATAAATTGAAGGCAAAACTTGATTGCTGGAGTAATGTGATACCCGATCCCCAGTATATGGGGGCTTAAAAACGCCTTCGGATCGTTATATATCTCGTATTGATGCGAGATCTCGAATTTAGTTAGTGTTTCGTGGATTCCTTTCGTTGCAATTGCAGAGCCCATTTCGTCGTTAACGTGACAGTTAATCAATAGGTTTACACATTTAAGGGCTTTTGGATGTTCTTTAATCAAATTGTTTAGATTGTGTCTCATCCAATTATCAAGCGATTCTTGATTCAAACCTACTATTTTTCCATTATCGTCTCGCTTAATTGATGGTAGCAAAGGAGTGTTTTTTGAATAAATAAGATCGCACGTGTCTAAAATGTCTGCCCATGTTTTTTCACCCATTCTTTTTGATAGTTTCTCTCCAAAAAGCTCTTTATTGAGTGGGACTTGGAGTTGCCAATCTGGTAATTCCCGAACCAAATTTCCTGGGCTTAACGCTGCCGCTGCAACGAATTTATCAGGATAAAAAAGACATTATCTTAACGCACCAGCCCCTCCCATCGAACCGCCAACTATCGCTCGATAGGGCTTTTCAGGAATAATTCTATAAGATAAATCTATGTGCTCTATTACATCTCGAGCGATGTAATCCATGTAATTTCCCGTGAACGGAGAATTGACGTAAAAACTACCTTTTGTGGCAGGTGTTCCTTGTAAATTTTTTGTGTTGTTGATGTTGTGAACATGAAGACTCGCATCGGGTTGAACTAATATGAATGGCTTAAATTCCCCTTTTTCAATTAACTCGTCGATCTTTTCGTACATTGTAATTTTGTCTAATTCTATTTTGTCTAGTATTTTCTTAGGAATGCGATCTAACGGGATAGCACTATCTTTCTCGAAGCGATACGTAATTGTCCAATTGTGGTTATTCCCTCCGTAGCCATGCAAAAAATAAATGACCGGAAATCGTGTATCGCTAGAGTCGTAGTAATTCGGAGGTAAATATATGCGCAAATCTCGATTAACAGGGCTATTAAGAGGATTGTCTTCTAAACTTTTTGCCCGGAAATTATCTATAATATACCGTTTATTCTGTTGAGTGTTATTTATAAGACTTCACCAGTGAAAAGCAATTTATAATCCAATTTGTTTCAATTTTTCCGAATTTTGAAGGGCATCTTCTTTGCTTATATTGTATACCAAAGTAAACACAATCGAATCAGATTAGAATCGGGTAGAGTAACCTATAAGCGCTATGACTGAGCTAAAAATCAAGTACTCAGGGTTCAAGTTCTATCGAAAACTTGACTTTTTAAAGAAAAATTTTTATTGTTAGATTACTCAATTAATAATTCCTTAATTTTATGTTTTGACTTTTCTAAATCCAATAGTGTAAGAGAATTATTAATGCTCAAGATCTCTGCCCAAATATTTAACTCTTGAGTATTATGTACTGAGATCTCTTTAGTTTCTTTTAAATCCCTATAGTAGGTCTCCATTTTTTTTACTTGAAATTGATTAGCAGCTCCATTCTTTCTCAAATTATTATACCCTTCAAAATTAATTCCCGAGTTATGTTTTTCATAAACGCTATTACCTGTCATTGAATTTTTTATAAAATAATTATTCCATAATTTATTATCGATAGGCGGGACAACTAAGATTGATATATTTCTGTTTAATTTTCCATGAAGATTATCTCTTAGATAGTCTCCTACTGAAGCTTCAAAGCCAAACAGTGATATAAAGATAATTT
>JAHPYY010000051.1 GCA_019058515.1 Promethearchaeota archaeon | reverse complement strand
GTCGCCTTCGAGGGCAAACTCTACCAACCCATTTTCGCTGTACGAGTTCCACGCAGGTTCGGCTTGGTAATTACCATTTCTATCGAAGGCGAACTCCGAACCAAGCTCCGAAAAATCCCCCGAAAAGGTGTCCCAAGAGGAATCTTCGGAAAAATTCGAGGAAAACTCGTTATTGGACACGAGTCCGGAAAAATTCGAGTAAGTCAGGATTTCTCCGCCTAGCGTTAGCGGGTGGGTGTCGTCCCAATACTGAACCTCAGAGGCGCCCGCAGAAGGAGAGGCGAACTCCTCGAACCCGTTAGCGAAGTCAAACCCTCGATAATAGGTGGGTTCGTAAAACGCTTCTAACTTAGCCCAGTCGAATTTAAGTGTGATATTATCGTTGCATCCCTCCGCAAAGGTGAATTCCGTCAAGATTTTTAGCGTAAACACCTGTCCTCCTTCAGTAAAGTATTCCGTTAAGTTGTGGTTGATCGTTTGCCAACTGAAGTCGTTGGAGTGGTAATAATCGGAATAATCCGTGGCTTGGTACACCAACTCTTGGTCTCGATAAATCTGCGTGGTAATCTCGGCGAAGATGCCGTTAAACTCTTCGGTGCCCTGAACAGTCTTGGTAAGGTCGAACTTGTAGGAAAACTGCGCCAAATCCGCGATAGACCCTATGTACATTAGGGAAGGGGATTCTACGCTGGTGGCGAGGGACTGGTTGCCCGCGTAGGCGTCGTCGATTCCCGCTTGGAGGTACACGTAGCTTAAATTATCTTGGTTGTAGTAATGATAATAGGGTTCGGGATCTCCCTCTGGGTCTACCACTTTCGTCCATTGTAGCTCCTGCGAGGTGAAATCCGTGAAGTAGAGCAAGTGATTGGTTAAATTAAACTGGTTTTTGTTGTACAAGTGGAAATCGGTGCCGTTAGTGGTTAATAGCGCGTCGTTTGCGTCGGGACCCGACGAGGAATAACTGAGCTTATTGTTCGCAATTTCCATGTCTTCGATTAATATCGAATCTTCGTAAAACATGGGGTCGGATTTAGAAGAATTGTAAAATATTTTGCCTTGCATGTACTCTCTAAAGTGGGAGTAGGTGGAAAAGGAGTAGTCGATAATCCCGTCTTCCTTTACTTCGTACTCCGTAACAGGGGAAAACACGGGTTTGAACCCCTCGCGGTCGGTTCTGTAGAGGGTTACATACCCCGGTTGGGCTTGTCCTAGGGAGTTCTCGAGCACACACTCGTAATAATTATGCCATTCTAAGGTGTCATCGTCTTGAAGGGAGTAAATGGAGCCCCGTCTGCTCGATAGTTCCATGTTGGTCTTGTAATAGGGGCGAAATCTCATGGAATCTTTGTTAATCTCGATTTCAAACGTGTACACATTGGACACTTTTCCCAATAATAAGTATTCTCTCTGAACGCAAAACACTTCCAGCGTGTACATCCCTGGAAGCACGGGATGCGTTTGTTGATCTAAATCCATGGTCACGTACGCAGTTTCGTTTGTAGGATTTCGAAGCTCCTCGGATCTAAAAGTATACTCTCTAAGTATGGGATATTCTTCCGAGGTTTGCACGAATCGCTTAATCGGGGTTAGTTTGGCGACGAATTTTAGCGCCTTTGGGTCTCGCTCCACAACGCTGAATTTAATAATTAGGCGCGAGTTAAACTTTACTTCCTCCAAATCTTCGGGAGAGAGCGCGTAGTCGAGATCCTCAAGGCTGTACTCTTCGCTATCTCGAAGGTATTCCGCCGGAACTAACCCGAATTCCGGTTGGGGGCAAAATGGTAAATCTCTGGATAATGATAGTGTCCCTACTAGGAAGGGAAACAGAAACAGAGGCACCATGATTAATATGGCTCTCCTTTGTATGCGTTTATCTCTTACGCTTATAACACCTTCGATGCTATGCTTAACTCGGAAGCGGCTAAAGTTCTTAATCGCCTTAACCAAGCTTCTGTTGTTAGCTTTAGTTTCACCGGTGTGAAGCGTCCATAACCCAATATAACTGGCTGCTCCTATAGTAAAAGCCACGATAAGCGACAACCAAAGGTCTTGAGTAAGTAAATCAACGAGAAACAAACTTGCAGTTGTTCCTACTACCAGCGCAAAGAAAAATACCGATTGCATAGCGGGAGAATAATCGCAAACGGGAGTTCTCCTCCATTTGGCAATTCCTCTACCAACAAACGCTCCTGAAAATCCCAATAATCCTAAACCACAAATTACGAGCGTAAAATCTAGCGAAAATCCTAAATCTAGATTAATCCAATAAGAGGGGAAAATGGATATTAACGACCCGCACAAAGCTAAGAATAGGCAAATAGTTTCAAATAATATCGAAATCCCTCTCCACGGTAAGTTTTTAAACCAGTTAGAGGGAGTAGTCGGACCAATTTGAGGTAATGACCTACGAGCATATCTAGAACCAGACTTATTTAATTTTGAGGGCGTAATTTCTGGTTTAAATTCTTTTTCTGCGTCTTTCTTTTGAATCTGAGAAGATTCAAGACTTGCTTCAGGATCGTACTTGTGATCGCCCTCTTCAAGATCAAAATCCTCGTCTCTTTCGTCTTTCTGAATCTCTTCGGAAAACGTAATAGAACCCTCCTCGAAGCCCAATCGACTCTGAGGGGTGTCGCGGGGTATTGGCTGGAACCCTCTATACTGTTGGGTTTCAATTTCATAAGGGGAAAGCTCTAACGACAATTGAGCTAGTATTAATTTTACGCTAGAAAACTTAAATTGGCGTAGGTTATTAAGGAGATCCTCGCGATGGACTCTTACAACTTTCGTGAGTACTTTCAGCAACGCGGTTTGTACTTCGGACATCGATTTATGGCGCGCTAATGCTTTCACGAGAGCGTGAAAATCTTGCGGAGAGCCGTTTTTATATTGTTCGATTAGACATTGGCGAAAGAAAGCGGTTACCAACGATTTTGCTTCCGCATTAATTACGGACAAATAGAGCCCAAACACCTTCCCTTGGCCGTACTTTTTAACTAGTTGGAGCAAGTGGGTAAACGCATAGAGAGCGTTTTTAGATTCGGGAAGAAGCTCAAGCTCCCGAAGTGATTCGTCTGTTAGCCACTCTGGTAAATTCAAGAGCCCTTGAATCGACTCGAAATACTTGCCTTGAAACTTGGGTTGTAATAAACCGCCGTTAGGATTTTTAAAATGGGTGGGTTTTTTCTCGATCATAAATAATTACACCATAGCTTTTATATTGTGTTTTTTTAGTTAGATGGTAAGATAGAAGGATATTCTTTCTTATTATGAATGCGAGATAACTCGTATTGTACTACTCGGTTAATTTCTCGCGTGTAAAGGGTGCGATTGCCCGTGAGTTGGCGCCTTCTATACAAGCTGAGAATTTGCTTCTGGGCAATTTTGGTTAGTGACTCAAAATCGCATTTTACTATAAAGTTATCGGGAATGGCTTCTTTCACGGTATATCACACATTTATGCAAATATCTGACCAGAGTATTTAAAGAAACAATCCTGAATAATGTCCAAAAATGTCAAACCTAGAAGAGATAACGCTTGTAAATACAACAGCAACTTGCTCGTATCAATCAATTTAGCGATATTGCAATTTTGGATGTGAGTCCGTAGTACATTTCCACTTCTGGTTGAACTCCGCCCGCAAGGGCGATAGTTCTCGCCAATGTTTCGAATTAAGGTCAAATACCTGGGAATTAAAAAATTTTTGCTTATTAGTGGTTTAGACATAATAGTATATAAATGTTTTCCACCAAACGCAGAATTTGACGACGAAAGAGTCCAAATTGCTAACGCGTTAGACCTAATGCCTAACTCTTACGCGTAAAGGGTATACCCGTTAGGAGTCGGATTAATAATGTGTGAAAAAACCGATGAATACCTAATTCTAAGGTTATGTGGTATTTAAGGGGAAAAACACTAAAACCTTGAAAAAAGCACATTGAGCCCGAAAAGACTGAATGAAAATATACAATTAAATCAATTTGGTTGTTATTCTAATTTTCTCTAACAAAGTTAAACCACTTAGTTTTTCAAAATAAACTATTTTAAGTAGTTTATAAGAGTACAGAATTTCCACTAGTTATTTTTAAAATTAAAAATTAGAAATTTAAGAAGTCTAATGGAGTAACTTAATATATCAATGAAATTATCTACATATCCCTTCTTTTCAAAATCAAGAAAATTGAGTTTCTTTATTTCTTTTTCGTAATCTTTACTTTTTCTATGTGCCACACCTTTTGATCTTAAGGTCTGTAAATTTCTAAGGAATTTAATGTAGGTGTCGTGTCTGGTTATTTGCTGTTCTTCTAAATATGCATTTAATCTATCAATTCCTTTCATTTCATTGTTTATTTCCCCGATTCTTTTTTTTAGTTCGGCTTGATTAATAGAGTCTACTATAATTTTTGTGAGAAAAATCACTTGCTGTTCAAATTCAGCAGGACTTTCAGACAAGGGAACATGTAGAGTGGAAAGAACATATTGATCTGGTTCGTTAAGTGGTTTAAAAAGGTACCACTCAAATTTTTCGCACCAAAATCGGTTAAATTCCTCGAAATATTGTTTGAACAGCAAATCATACATTTCTGGAGGACTAATTATATTCATCATTGATCGATTCCAGTAGGTCTGGCTAATACCACCCTCTGGCATTATATTAAAACCCTTCCAGTACATTTGTTCGTTGTAGCTCAGGTGCCTTCCTAAATCTCCCAAAAAAACCGCCACCGAATCTCTTAAATTGTTATCGATTGGCATACTCCATAATGATCGGCACATTACATAACTGTCTACAACTTCGTATTTCTGGGGATTATCATAATATTTTTTTAAAACATCTCTTTTAAAAAACACTGGAGTAAGAAATTCATTAGGTCCTAATTCATGCGGATTACATGTTTCGGATCTTTCTTCTCCATTTTCGTTAATTCCCACGATAAATTCCAGGTATTCTTCTTTTTCAGAACCTCCAAATATTTGATCGGGAATAAAATTTTTCTTGCCTTCGATCAAAATTTTTCCTAAAAAACAAGAGCAAGACTTTCCATCTGGATATACATGCATAAATCTATTACGATCGAAGAACTCGAGAGAGTAAATGTAATTATCTTTTCGGGAATTCTTTAGTCCCTTTTTGATATTTAACTGACTAAGTGTTTTATCTGAGATTCTCCAAATGTCAAAATAAATCGCTAAATGCGACTTTTTTACCGCTAAAAATACCTTTAAATGCTTTAATCTAACTTTTATCGAGTCTTCCTCCATTACTATTGCTTCTATCGTGCTCCCATCCTGGAGTATTTCGATGTATTTATTTTTGCACTGGTCAAAATAAAGATTAAAGTAATGAATAAACTCTTGAGATATTTCAATTGAATCTTCTACCATCCCTCGAAACTTGCGAATGTAGACAAGAGGTTCGATGTTATCGAAATTGCCAAACCGCAAATATTCGGTCTCAAAATCTGGAGCCATACTACTATATCCAGGTCGACCACCTCCAATAGTTACATCCCAATTATCTGTACCCAAAACTTTAATGACATGTTCATTTGGAATAATAGCTGAATATATGTAGAAATTTTCAGTTAAAGAACTTTCTTTTTTGTATAAATATACCCACTGTTCTTTCCCAATTTTGTTTTCAATTAGTTCGATTATATCGCTAAATTCTAAAGTCATATTGAAGAAAATTACGTTATTATTCAAAAATGAAACAAATGTTAGACTACTATTAAGATAATTATAAAATCAAAATATGAACCCAGGTTCAAAATGCTTTCTTAATATGGGTTTCTCGATTATAATGGCTAAACAATTTACATAATTACTTAGCGTTATTAAAGCTTACTTAATCGATTATGCGTTTTACCTTACTGAGGATAACATCACTTAATTGTCCATAGGATTTTTTAAACTGAAGCATAGGAAGAAAACATGCCCACTTGGTGATTTCATATAAATAAAAATGTGAACCGGTTCACATGAACATTTAAAAAGTCGAAAACAATAACTAACATAAAACTAGACCAATATCGATAAAGGATAAAAATGTTAGGTAAATGCAATAATATAACCCATAATACTTATAGGGGAGAGAGAAACAACGAGGAAACCTTCGAATACAAAGGTTGTTGGAACTGCCTTCATTTTGAATACGATAAGATTTTTCCCTATTTGGATGTGGAACAAGCTTCAAAAGTGTATAAAGTTTCTAAGAGTATAATAAGAAATTGGATTAGAAGCAGCAAGTTAGATGGAAAATTATTTATAATGAGAGAACCTAAATTTGTTTGGGGCTCAAGGAAGAAATATTTTGTTAAAAAATGTGAAGTAATATAAAAGGTTTGTATGAAGTTTTAAAATTGTAGGGATAAGATAATTTAACCGCAATTCCAACTAGTACGATATTTGTAAGGAGCTTGTATTGAACTTCCTTAACGATCTATTAATTGTTTTTAAGGACATATATTATTTACCAATTTGTTCTTGAAATTCATTCGCAATTCGAAGGAGAAATTCCTTACCCTTTTTAGTTAAGCTGTATTGGTCTTTTGAACTTCCAAAAGTGATCTCTTCTACTGGTTTTCTGCGTTTTTCCAAGTATCCCTCTTCAATCCATTTGTGTACGCGATTCATCATGGTAGTATAGGGCATACCAAAATTATTTGCGTATTCCTTCGATAATTCCACCACTTCGTTGGTATACATATCCAGAAGAAATTTAAGCGCACTTTCGGTCGATTCAAGGTTCATGGGATTGTTTGCTTGAGAATAGGGAGAGGTTATTTCATTATAGGTAGCGTTTCCAATTATATAAAATTGCGGACTGCCATTATTGGTATTTCGAGGGACAGTTTTTGGTAACATTTATATATTAGAGTTGCCGTTTGTATAATAATAAAATTCAGGTTTTAGATAATAATTTCGTCTAGAATAAATCCTATTCAAGAAATAACGAGAGGTTAAATATTATTGTGAATAAGCAATTTAATGGAGGATATGTACGAAATAACGCGAGGTAAGAGCGTGAGCACCGAAGACGAGTTACAAACGCAACTAGAGGAGCACTTAGAAAGCGGAAGAGACTGGGAAGAAATGGAAACGCCTATTCCGGGAGTGTTCGTAGCTAGATTTCCCGAGACCAAGAAAAAGCCACCGTTGTTGTACCTTGGAATAAATCCTATAGACGAGCAAGGAAAACGGATAAAACGAAGGGCGTTATTCGTTGGAAACTTGAGAGATTTCTACCTGTTTCGAGAGATTTTCGCAAACGAGCAATCGGAACGAATCATGATAGCTATAGACAATACCAATCCCGAACGGTCTAAATTCGAGAAAAAGAGGTTGAAACTGTAAGTGAGCTTTCTGAAAGATGGTTTTTTTCCTTTTTTTACTATTCGTCTATTTCCGGCCGTGCTTCGAACCCTCACCTCTAAATCTCATGAACTTGAATTTTGCAAAGGGTTTGAAAAAATAACGGCTCCATCCAACCCCCCGGATTTTTGTTTGGATTTTTGTCTTTTGGTTTCCGTGTATGCTGGATTATTACGCATTTTACGCTTTTCTCCCTATTTTATTTCTTTTGACCTTTTGTTGGTCTCGTTGGATGGAGTCGACCTTCAATACAGAAATCTAAATTAAAAATTATGAGAAAAAAGAAGTGAAGCAACCCGAAAAAATCGCCAAGATTTATAACTTTAAGAAAAAGAACCAAATCCCCAGATTGAACTGGGACGAGTGGAAATTGCTCGCATCTTTAACAAGCTATGCTTACCACCTTATTTGAAAGGGGAACTCTTTTCGATTTACTGTGAGATATATTACCTGTTGACTCCCGGAACGAAATATTGCTCCCCCGCTCTATTGGCAGCGTCAATTACATTTATGTTCGCAAAATTGCAGCAGATGCCCATCGATCAAGAAGACATTGCAAAGACTTGCGATATGTCGAAAAAAGAATTAAGCGAATTTAATTTAAAAGTGTACCATTTCTTGAGAGATTACGTCAAGAGAGAGAAAAAACTCAAGGTGCTCCAAACGCTTTTGGTAATGTCCGAACAGCGTAAGTTAGGTATGAAGTTTTTTTTCCAAGCGAAGCATCTCTTAATTAAGTTATGGGAGAGAATTTACCATAAGCGCGAAAAGGAGATAATCGGTAAGATTGCGAGCCTTGCGTTAATTGCACAAGATTCTAAAGAAAGCGCATTTAACTCAACCTGCGAATGGCTTGGTATCTCTCCCTCTACGATTCGCACTCAAGTGCAATTGCTTGTGACGGGTAAGTTCGGCATGAAGGGATACAAAAATTTGACGAAATTTCGAAACTTTATCAAAACATTCTTAGAGGAAAGAGGGTTGCTTTTAAAAAATTAATAAATCGTATTTACATTGAGGAATTTGGTAAATCTCGCTTTTTATCTTCTTGCTATATTGCGGGACATATCTAATAATCAAATTTGGATTTACAATTGGTTCCCGAAATTTCATTTCATAGATTTGATTATCCCGCAAGAAAAATACGAGAGAGAGAAAGACCCATATATCTATGATTAATATATTTCCTTGAAATGAAAAGGAAATCTTAACAGAATTTACTGAGAATCATATAGCACTTTATAAAATTATACAATAAAAACAGAAAAATTATAGAGATCAAATGTATACTCTGAACTTATTGAGTGCATTTCTTATTTATTTAATCATTAATTTTAGAGACTTCAACAAAAAACTTAGATCCATCTTTTTCAAAGGCAAATTTAATAGTTTCAATTCTAGGGCCACCAGGATAAGCTACTAAAAAACTTTCTTTAAAGTTATTTAAATTTGCATAACCAGAATTTTCTAAACTTTCTGAAATCTTCTTGGTAATTGCTATTAATTTTTCCTTAGTATCTTCATTAATCTGTGAGTGAAAGGAATATTCATTAGGATTCAAATTCTCTACCTCTTTTTTTTTATTAATTTTATTGTATAAAAAAGGATCGTTAAACATATAAAAACTTGTAGGGTTGTATGCTAAAATAATTAATTAAAATTTAAGCTTTAAGTTAGATATAGCACTCTTCAGAAAAAAGATTTTTAAATTACTAAAAGTAAATAAATATGACACAAAGTTGTCTTGAATTAATATGTTTAATCTGCCAAAGGATAAATTGGATGAACTATGGAGTCTTTTATGGAAACCTCAAAGAGATGCAATTGATAAAATAATACCTTATATAAAGAGTTATCATCAGAATCCAACGCAAATGTCTGCTCTCGTACATATGCCTACTGGAAGTGGAAAATCGGGTGTTATTGCATATCTCTCTATGTTCGTTAAGGAAGTTGGTTTGACACTGATTCTTACACCCAGAAAGATTCTTCGCGAGCAAATAAGTGAAGATGTTAAAAGACGTTTCTATAAGAGAATTGGTTTTAAATTAGAAAGAATGCCTAAAGATATTGTCAATCTTTCGAAGGCGAGTAACTTGGATATTTCCTCTTCGGATGAGTTAGATAATTGCATTCTTGTTATGACATTTACTATGCTCTTAAAAATCTTTAATAAGAAAGAAGATTTGTTTAAAATCCTATCAAAAAAGACTTCACTTCTATTAGTGGATGAAGAACATTATGAACCTGCAGATAATTGGAGTAAAATTACTAGAGAGATAAATGCTCCTACAATACTTTTTACAGCAACACCTTATAGAAACGACTTTAATGTATTTAATATTGACCCTAAAAATGTTTTCACATTTACATTTAATTCTGCTGTAAGTGGAAACTATATTCGGAATGTCGAGATCATTGAAAGAACGCCACTTAAGAGGAGTTTTCCTTTTCTTCCGAGGAACACATCCACCAAGATTCTAGAAAGTCCAAGTGAATTTGTTAATGACATATTAGATTTTTATGAGAATGAAATGGGATTCTCAAAAACGGAAAAAGATTCACCCCGCATTATTATCAAGTGTGATAACAGGTATTCTATTCAAAATCTTGCAAAAAATTTTATTGCTAGAGGATACTCTTGTGTAGGAATTCATGAAAATTTCAAACAAACAACTGGTTGGGAAAGAAAAATCGTACCTCCACCAAAAAAGACAGAAGCAACTGTCTGGATCCATCAATTAAAACTATTGGAAGGAATTGATGATAATCGTTTTCAAATATTAGCTATTTATGATAAAATAAAGAATACAAGATCGCTAGTCCAACAAATTGGTAGAATTACACGCAATCCAGATCCAGAGAAGAAAACACCTCCCGGTTATTTTTTGGAACATTGGAGAGGATTTCATAGGAATTTGTGGGAAAATTTCCGAAAGTATGATTATGCTATAGAAAAAAATGGTCCTGATATTTTTCATTTTTCAAATAAAGATTTAATAACTGATTTATTTAAAGTACAACCTAAAATGGCTTATATATTAGGTAGATTTTGTTTCCCTTTTGATTTTAATATGATTGATCCAATAAAGGATATTAAGCTTCCACTTAGAGTAGTTTTAATGCATAAATTAGAATGTTTCAAATTAGTGGATTTTATAGATTTCATTATAGATACTTATGAAGATGATAATCGGGAATTCCGAGTTTACTGTAATGATAGGGATGATTTAAGAGTAATTCTTTCTGTTAGATTGAGAAATTCACCATTCATAATGAATCATTCATTTCTGGAACCTGATTTATATTTAACGGTTGTTAAAGAATTTGATGATGTCGTCGCAATTTACGATAGTTCGGGTAAGAACTGGAGGGGACATGAACGCATGGGAATCGGACATTCAATAGATGTAGAAAAGTTAAAGAAGATTTTTCGTACTGGGAACGGTGCACATTTAAGGGTAGTATCATTATTAAACTCGAATATTGGAACATCTGCCATACATTCTCGAATAATTACAGCCAGCTCAATTGAAGACACCGTATCGGGGTTTGATGATTACGCTCAGATTTGCACTACAGCAGAAGGATATAGTTCGGGTGATAAAATACGCCAGTATGTCGGTTTTAGTCGTGGTAGAGTTTCGAGGTATAATCGTGGTAATGCTCCTCTTCCCGAATATCTTGATTGGCTGGATGAATTATATTATAATGTATTACTTAAACCTAGTTCCATTCTTTCAGTTTTCTCTCGATATGCACTTGAAGAGAAGATCCCCGAAAATACTAACCCTAGGAATATATTGCTAGATATAGGCGAAATTAAGGATATTTATTACATTGACAATGGTAGCATCCCAGGAAAAGAGGATGAAAAGTTAAAATTCAAAGATAAATGTCTAAAAGTTGAGCGCGATGAATTTGGATTAGTAGCAAATGGAGTAGAGATCATTATAAACATAGAATTTGATAAAAAGAGAAATAAATACATTCTAAATGACATAAATTCTTTACTTAATAAATACACCCGTGAGAATAACGCTATAGACTTTCCTCCAAGCATTATCCAATATTTTAATCAAAGTCAATCATTTATAGTACTACCGAGTACAATAAATTCGATATATGTTAAAGGTCAGTTTTATAGCCCGAGAATGAAGATTGGAAAGGACTTTTTTAATTCGGAGAATTATGAATTAAAGAATGCATTCTCTGTGGATCCAAAAATCGGAGCTTGTAAAACTGAAAAAGGAAATCAAGTTTGGTATGATAATCACTACGATGTATGGGATCCAGGATCATTGTTAGGGATTATTTCTAATAAATGTAAAGATACTCAAATTGCTAGTTTATTCGGAGATCCAACCATAATTTTATGCGATGATGGGGGTAATGAAATAGCAGACTTTATTTTATGCTATGGAAATGGAGATCCTCGAATAGTTTTTATTCACGCTAAGGCAAACGCTACTACTGAGCATAGTGTTTGTGCGACTAGTAAGATGCAGGATGTTTGTTCTCAAGCAGTTAAAAACATAGGATATCTTGCGATGTTTAATGATTTAAAACCTCCCAATTTAATTAGATGGGGTGAACCATGGGAGTCTAAAAACCGTCTTGTCCGTTCTAGAATCGTAAAATCCAATGTTGGAGATAATCCTGATAAACTCTGGACAGAGATAAGAAATATCATAAATAATCCTATTACGACTAAAGAAGTTTGGTTGTTTTTAGGAAATATTTTATCAAGAAACTTTTTTGAAGACCAGTTAAGTAGTGAGAAACCAGAACCTTATGTTATTACAGCAGCATATTTACTTCATGGAACAATGTCTAGTGTCGCATCAGTAGGAGCTAAATTCAGAATAATCTGTAATAAATAGACTTTTCTATCAATTATTCTGACTAAAAAGATCTTTTAATATAATTAAAGAAAAAATTCTTAAGGATTATTGAAAAACTAAAGATGAGGTGCTATGTAAGGTAGACACCCTATTGTGTTTTCTTTATCCTCGCAATAACGACCAGAAATGTGATTCTTGGGTCTTTATCTATGAAATACATATGAAATTCATCTAGAAAGCTTCCTACGCTATAATCTTCTTACTAAATCTTCTGGTTCGATGGTCATTTTCTAACCGCTAAGAAGGGCGGAGACACATATATGTTTTTCCTTGTCTTCGCTATGACAACCTGGAATGTAGTCTTCAGGTTCTTCATAAGTAGTTATCACGCCTTCGAAATTCTCAAAACTACCTTATGATTTTCCTGTGAAATGGTGTAATCAGGCATGAAGGAATTAATTTCTTCTTCAAAATTTTGATTTTTTATAGAATAAATTAACAGAAATAATCTTCCTTATCAAGTATAGAAATAATGCTTTGATTATCTTGATTTTTCCATATTTCATACATATGCTTAAATACTTTAAGATACACCGTAGTTAACTCTCGTGGGCTAATTCCTATTATCTTTCTATTTGGTAAGTATTTTTGAAAATAATTTGCGATTAATTCTCGTTTTTACAGATAATGGTCTATTTAATAGAAATGTCCTTTAAAATAAACCCTCTTAATAGCAAGATGGAATTTATATATGATTATTTTCTATCATTTTCTATAGAAATTCACTTTTAAAGTATTAGAGTGGTAACTTGGTAAATCAGGATGAAAATGTTGTTATCAATGCAATTATTAAGGAAAATTTAACAAAACTTTTAGCAATAGAAATTCCGGATAATGAAATTAAAATTATTAAGGAAAAAATCCGTCAAAAGTTAAAAAATCCAAGATTTTCAATAAAAACAAATAAAATTGCTGAAGCTTTAATCTTTTACCTAATAAATACTAGAAAAATTCAGAACCAATATGATTTGGATAAATTTATAATAAAGTCAGGTTTTCTTAGGGATCATTGTGTAATTCGGGATTTTTCCTTCTATGAGGAAAAGAACCAAAATACTATCCAGGTTGACCCAGAAATTTTAGAAATGGTCGATACCAAATCAATATCTAAAGCTCATAAGGATTTAATGAAAACTCAAGTGGTTCAAGATTTAATCGAAGAAGAAGCTGAAAAGAGGGTTGAGTTAGAACGTCAACAAATAGAAAAGTACAAGTCGTTTATCGATGACGATTTAGATCGCCCAGATGATGAATTGATATTAGAAATTGAAGAACAAAGGGAATTTCCTTATTTAGAAAAGGATTTTGAATGGTATAAAGAAATAGGACTGAAATCTGACCCATTTCCTTCAAGAGAGGGATTAGAATTAATTGATCAAAATTTATATGATTTAGTAGTAACTCAAACCCCCATCTTTAAGAAATACATTCGCACACTGAATTCTAATGCAAATCTATTACTAAACAAATCAATAATAATCTATGGAGAATGGGGATGTGGAAAAACAACATTTTTCGATTATTTTGGATATAAATGTTTAGAAAAGGATTTGTTTCCAATTCAGGTTCTTCTAAATGCTGAAGGCTCACTCCAAAAACTAAAGGATGCATTTCGTAATGAATTATTCAGGAAGATGGCAGAATATGTCTCTCAAATATCAACAACCGACCCTAGATCCTATCTTCAAAGACGAGATGAAGACGATATTATCATATTATTCGAAATGATTCAAAAAGAATACAAGAAACATGGTTTCTTTATTTTTCTGGATGGGCTTCATAAATCTCAAGACGAGCAAAACATTCCTTTAAAATTCCTAAATGAACTCCAAAATATTCTAGGAATTTTCAAAAGAAGGGGTATACCGATTGGAATCTTTATAGCGGGTTCATTTGATTGGAAGCAAAATATATCATACAATCCAATTTTCTCTGGCTCAATTTATCAAGATGAGAAAATGCCTGGAATTAATGAAAACCAAGCATATGATATGTTAAATAAAAGATTGTCAGCTTTTTCAGAAACTGACATCCAATTTATTACCTATCCTGACATCCAACGATTATTCAACACAATTAAGAAAAGTAGAGCTACAGAGATTCCATTTCGTATTTTGATACAAGAATTTCTTGCAAGGGGATTTGTAAGTGAAAAATCAATTAAATTTGACCTTAGGATAGAAAAAGACATCCTTCAGACAATTGATGAAATATTAAAAGAAAACACGGAACTCTATAAAATTCTCCAAATGTTAGCCTTACAATGTGATAATGAAGTTTCAAAATTTTTAAAAATTCAAAATGTCATTTCTAGTGCCCATGAGAGACGAATCTATGAGGATGATACATTCTTATCAGAGAACAAGGCTGTTGTTCAACTTTTACTCAAAAAAGGGATTGTGAAGAAGTTTTATGATAAAGAAAAGAAACAAGTATTCTACTGGCTTAAGACAGAGTTTTGGAAGACCTTTAAAAAAATAGAAAAGCGTGTTAAGTACTCCCCTCGTTATTACTTGGACAAAATTCTCTGCAAGAAGCAAGTTGAAATTAAAGAGGTGGAAGATGATTTTGATAAAAACATCGCTACTCTCGAAAGGTGGATACATACTAATCCCCAATTTGAGACTAATTTGAATAAGATCATACATGAAATAAATCAAACTCAAATTCCTCTAATCAGTAAAATCGAAAATAACAATTTTGAGATAACCACTCATGATTTAGAGCTAATGGATGATTCAATATTCAATTTATTGGATTTTCTTTACTTATTATCAGAAGAACCTTACCCAATTAAAGATAAAAAACAGATGTTCAATGTATTCAGATTAACTTGGTTGGATAATGAGGAACTAACATTTTTCCTAAATGCACGTGATAATTATAAACGCAGAGTATCCTCAACAAAAGAACAAAATCAACACTTTCTTAAGATTTATAAAGACGCTTTTAACTCACAAGTGTTTAAAATTGGCAGGTATTTGAACTATAATAATGTATTAAAAGTTGGATCAAATGAATTAACAGATTATGAGAAAAGGATTTTAAATCAAGCACGCGCCATTTATGAGGATTTATTGTATAAGAAAAGTGTCGAGCGATACTTTGATTTAATTGAAGTAAAAAGTCGAGATTGGTTATTTAATATAATGAATTTGCTTTTCAACTCTAATTGGAAGAATTTTATTCCTCATCACTTCAAGTTGATGATCAATAAATATAAATCTTCTGATAAGGTTAAATTTGGAACACAAATCCATGATGAAAACGAGTTGTATTATCTCCCACGAGATGCATATGCTCACTTCTTTCTAAATAGAAAACTGTGGAATGTTTACTTTAGCTGGATTCTTGGATCGGATAATAAAGATATTATCGCAAAGTTAGCTAAAATATCTTCGATTGCTAATAAGGTGAAACACAATCAGAAAGATGAAGATTTAAAAAAGTTAGCTCCGAATATCAAGGAAGGATTGATAAATACGCGAGATATTCTTATGGTACTAAATAGAGGGTATAAAAATGTATTAGATCCATTAAAAATGTTAATTCAGGATAAAAAGCTTTTTATGTGTTGGTCTCCTCAAGTTGATTTGAATATTGTAGAACCATTTGAAATTAATGATAAAAAAGTGGATGAAATTTTAGACTTCTTAGAAGAATTCCTAAATAAGGAAGTTCCTGTACATGAGAATTTTATAGATGTTGGTAATAGTACTAGCATTCTACAAACTTTTTCAACTTCTTACCGCGAATTTATTGCTATTATATGCTATTTAATTAAATCTGACAAAATAAGAATTAAAGATCAAGAAGGATCTAGTTTTCTATTTGAATTAATTAAATCCTGAGAATCGCGGGGGTAACACTCTAAAATATATAATTAAATTCACGTATCCAAGATTATACAGTTAATTATTTATAACTATTAGATCGAGATGCCAAATAACATAAAAGAACAAGTTTCTGAAGAAAATGTTAAGACTTTAGTTCGATATTATCTTCAATATTTAAACAAGGAAGGCTATAAACCATTACGAGGTATGCCTACTATACAAGCATTTCATAAAAAAGAAGATCTTATTGGATTAGTACTAATAGACGATAATAATAATGAAATTAAATACGAATTTGTAAATGAACCCTTACTTGGAATTGATAATCTATTCTTCACACTTGATGAACTTCAATTTCCTAAAATGTCTAGAATCTATTAAGTAAAATTTGAATAAATTGTAGTGAAAATTTCTCTATTACACACTATTTCAGTTTCCTTATAAATATTGTTGAGTGCTAAAAATGTTTGTTTACAATTAATAAACTTATAAGTTTATACCTTATAAACTAAATTTCCATTAAAAAAGCATTCAAAAACAGTAAACAAAATAAAAGGGGCAATAAGAAAATAGAGAATCCCTCTTCAATTTAATTATGCTGCACCCATATGTTTGAGTAACTAAGTATTGGGAGAATGTGGAAAACCTTATATTTCTATTGCGTGTATTAAAAAATAAGAAAAAAGGATTACAATTTAATGACTAAAAAATAGTTACTATGGGCTTTCTTGTTAGCACCATTTATGCTATAGAAGAGCACTGGAAAAAAAGAAGTTATGAAATTTATTCAATCTTGTTGGCAAAGGATTTTTCTGAATTAGATGCAAATGACATGCTTGAAATGCTAAGTCTAATCCATAAAATAACAGGAAAAAATGCATGTTGTTATTATTTTATCCCTAAAGGTTGGAACTCTAAGGAAATTGATCCCTATACTATAGCAAGCGTTATTGGTAAGGACAGAGCTTTAAAACAAGCTATTATCAAAGGAACTAAGGAATTTGAGAAATTATTTCATAAAGAATTGCAAGAAGATACCACAAGAAAGAAGTTCATTCCTGCTTTGACTAAAGAAGGAAAAATTTGGTCATTTAAAGATTTAGGAATCTTCTTTTTTAACAGCAGTGGAGTAAGGTCATTTAATGATTGCTATTATGTTCCCCTTTCAAAAATAAATTGGAGAGAACAATTGAAATTAATGTTGAATAAACCTACAACTTACAAAGCTTTAATAAAATCTTTTGAAAAAAAAGAGAAAAAATTATATCAATTAATCTACAATGAAGATGGAAGGTTTAAATTCGATTATTTTTACACTGGTATTGGAATAATTTCAATAATTCTTGAAATTCTTGCATTACTTTAAATAGAATTACATTTATTATAATATGACACTTTTAGAACATGGATTTTTAAGTACTGCTTATGCAGTAGATATTTCCAAGGAGGATTATCAAATTGAGTTAGTTTATATTTATTTAGATATCTAATTTTAATCAAATCATTTTCTGAGTTAGCAGATTTTCTGTTGGGCTGTCAAACTATTCCTTAATAAAGAATATCATATCATTTAATATCGTTATTTCCAAATCCTTTAGAATTACTTTGACTTTTTTGGCATTTAATATATTTATAGCCAAATTGAATAAATCGGACAAAAAATCTATCTGAAAGATATAAGTTTTTGGAGGCTTATAATTAATTCATTAATATCTATAAATTAAAAAAATATATAATAAAGTGAAAATGGGAATTTTTGTTTTTGGGAAAATACCACCTGAGAGTGTCGTAAGAATTAATCCCCTTTCATTATCAGTGGAGGCAGTGAAGAAGATAACTAATAAAGAAAAAGAAATGCTTAAATGTAATGAGCAATTCTTTAATGACCTTTCAAATTTATCCAATGAGGAGGAATGGTGGTTCTGGCATTTGTTTGAGAAAGAAAACAATTTATTGCAATTATTAAATCATTTAAATTCTCAATTCAATATTAATTTAAATTTAAAAAAAGTTAATTTACATCTTAAAGTCTTTCAAAGCGTTTACGATAATAAGTGGTGGAACTCCTTTAGCAAAGGTGTTAAAAAAGAATTTTCTCAAAATCCTATTTCGTTTTTTAATGGGCTTTTACCGTTATTGAGATTAGCAGAATGTATGTATATTGTTAACAATAATATGGGTTTGGCTGACCATATTAAAAGTCGCTTAACTAATCATAGGGAATTTGAAAGTGTAAGTTTTGAATTAGAAGTTCTATCATCGTTTTTTCAAGCAGATTTAAAAGTAAATCCTTATCCAGTGATAAAATCTGCAAGAGTGCCTGAAGGTGAATTATTTTGTGGTAAGGATAAGATCTATTATGAAGTGACTAAAAGAAATATTTTAAAATCAGACTTAGGAAAAGCTAAAAATGCGGAAATTTCAATCTATAATTGGTTACATAAAAGGATTTCTCAAAGTATTAAAGGTCATATTATTGTTAATTCAGATTCTAACTTATTGATAGAGAAAAAAAAAAGATTATTAAACATGTTCCAAAACTCTATAAAATCTGCTGAGTTTTTTAAATTTCCTTACATAATCCATAGTAAGGAGTTTAATGTATGTTTGACGGAAGGAAGACCCCCTCTCGATTTTGTAATAATAACCGTAACAGAACCATCATTGGAGACATCATTAACAACCTGGATTTCAAATTCTTTATTTGGTGGTAAAACAAAACAGCTATCACTCGAGAATGTTAATGTTCTTATTGCTGATCCAAGTTCATTATGGGATCCAAAGTTATTTAAATACATAATAGAAGAGATAAAAAGACAATTAAGAGTGAGAATTAAGAATAATGTTGATATTAATAGTATATCTGCTATAATTTTTTATACTATACATTTTTTTTCAGGTGGAATAAAGCACATACCTCATGTGTTTCTCTTGAAGAAGATTAACCCTCCTGAAGAGAGATTGATTAACGCTATGAGAAATGCCTTAGAGAAATACCCAGATTGGTTATAATTTAAATTAATTAGGAGATAATATGAAAGATTTTAATAAAAATTTGATAGAAATTAATACTACGGTTTATTCCTTTATACAATGCTATCATTCTCACATCTGGTTGCGACACTTCAGTGTCAAATAGCATTGTATAAAGGATGTCTCAAGTAAAAGCTAATCAAATACGCCTTCGTAAAATCATATAATTCCTCTGAATCGATTATTTCAGTATGAGTATTTCTATCAGAATTCGCGTTAATTAAATCATAATTTCATGGATTCACATAAATCTCCGAAAACTCTGACTCGACTTTAAATGTTCCGTCTGATGCAATTATTTGGTACTTATACTGTCCTACCTTTAATTGGGTCGTATAATTATATCGAATTCCGTCAATTGGGTTAATATCCAGTGGATCGTGCTGTTCCATGCTAAATTCGGAGGAGTTGATGATTAAATTCATTGATTTAGGCGGTTTTGTCGAGTCCTCGTGGTAATACCACGCTTTAAACCTGAAAGTGGTGAAATTGTCACCCGTTTGGGGAGATACTTCAATATCTCGAACCTCGGGTCGCTTCACTCCTCCTTTTACGAGTTCCCGTATCGTGAAACGCGCCATTAAATCGGTGTTGTAGTATGTGCTTAAATTGTTTCCATAACTTAACGCAGGTTCCTCAGTGTTGTCGTTGTACCCGTCGTTGTTGTGGTCTTGGCACCGAGGAATCCAGTAAACTCCGCTGTCGTATCCTTCCTGCCTTCCTAATAACTGATTGTAAATACCTAATATCAATCCTCCTGATGAAACTAGCGAGCTGTCGTTCTTAGGCACTACTCCGAAATAGGTATTTTGGTAATTAAGGTCCGGGTTATCCTCGTCGTATCCGTGCCACTCGTTCGACCTCCAGACGGATAAATCCAATTTCACCGTATCGTACTGCTCCACCACTACAATATTCGGTCTAAAAAGCGAAGGGAAATCGGTGAAAAACTTTTGTAGGTAAGGCATACCGATCACTAACACTACAACGGTAATTATTCCCATAGTAGCGGTTTTTACGCTCCACGGACGAGGAGGAAACCATTCTTTAAGTTTACTTGAAAGTCTGCGAAATTCGGATTTTAACATTATCATATGTCTAGTTTTTTGTCCGAGTTATATAAAGGAAAACGCCGAATTTACTTTTATTTGTTTCGATAGTTACTACAATATTGAAACTGTAATCCTTTTAAAGAAACTCAGATTACATTTTTCAAGACAATTCAATGCATATTTTTTAATTATAATTATCAATTTTAGTGGTCATATTGAAAATTCTCTCTATTGATTCTGTGCTATTTTATTTAAATGAAATACTATTAGGTCATCGTTTTTTTTATATAAATACTCCTCGTTTGTTTTAAGTATGACCGAAAATACTGCTCGTAACATTTGTAGCAACTGCATCTTACCTAATGGATTCTTAGGGATATCGCATCGAGACGACGGAAGGTGCTGATTTTTTCCAATTTATTCATCAAAATTTCCAAATTATTTTTCAAAATTACCAGTTTATTTTTCAAAATTACCAGTTTATTTTTCAAAATTACATTTGTACAAACTTCCAATTACATGATACGAGCTTAATTCTACGAAAATCAGAAAACTCCTTAACTCATTGGGATTAAAACTAGTGTGAGATTAATAGACTTATGACTGAACACAGTATAAAATGCGGAACCTGTGGTACTGTTGTAACTGAGGAAGAATCGCGGGAGTGCAAAGAATGTTTAGACGCTTTCTGCGAGCAATGTATTCAAGTCTGCTCAAGTTGTGAAGAGGAAGTATGCAGCAATTGTCTTCGAGAATGTGATGATTGTGGCGCACCCTTATGCGAGGAGTGCAAAGGCGAAGGCAACTGTCCCAAGTGCTTAGACAATAATTAGTCCTCTTTTTTTTACTTACTTCTCTTTTTTTTGTACTTGTACTTGAATTTATATTATGTAGTATCTATTGTGAATTTTATTTAGGAGTTCCATTTAATCCACTAATATATTCTTGATATTTGTGTTTTGCTTCTTCATCCATATAGATATATTGGTTAGCACTTATTAACCTATGTTACCATAGCTTTTTTCCACTAATCCAAAATAGCTTTTTGAATTGATATAAAGAGAAATTGCTAGTATTTGGAAGCTTAGAATAAAGTTTGTAAAGCAAATTCCATCTAATAGCTATTGGTTTGAAACTATGTTTAAGCTTCCCAATTCAAATGTAGGCGAAACAACCGTATTAATCGTAAAAGAAACGGAAATAAAATTATCAAAGGCTGTATATGAAGGTCTATTTTGTGGTAATGTGTTTGAAATTCCACAATATTCATTAGGAATCATATATCCAAAATTTTGTGTAAATAAGCTTTGTAAAGCAAAATCGTCTTTTGATTCTAAATTTAAAGAGAGCTCCTCAGAATTTTATGATTTTCAATTTATTGTGGTAAAGGAGGCAAGACTTGATAAATCGAAAAAATTCAAGGCTGCTCTAAGTTAGGACCTAGTTGATTCAGTGAAGAAAGGAGATGTTATTGAAGTAACGGGAATTTATTCACCTGATATTAACTTTTTAAAAACAGTAAAAAGGAAAAATATCTTCGAAGGTATTATAGACGTAAATTTCATAAGAAAAGTGAATTTTTAATGTTGTTTTAATTCAAGTCTTAATTTCAAATTCCTTTGGTTTTTTCCTTCAAAATGAAATTTGTTTTTTAAATGAAGCTTCCAATAGCGGAAACATTTTTGTTTTTTTTGTTAGCGTAGTAAATCTACGCCTTCGCCTTATCTCTTCCTTAAATGTTTGACCTCTCTTTGGTCAGTGGTGGCTGGAGTCTCCTTTACTCATACATTAACGAGAACAATGATTTTTACCAACTAGAGTATGTAGAACGGGGATGTCATAAAAAGGGGATAAGACTACCAAATTGAGTTATTAATTAAAGGGTTAATTGTTCCCCATTCTTATAATATTCAATAATTGGTTGATTGTTATGTGTATTTTTAACACAGAATATGATTAATACTCCTAATCGATACTGATATTTCTGATTTATAGTCATTTTTTTTAGTCTATTTCTATCTTTGTTAATCAACTTTTCTGGGTGGATATCCTTTTTGATTTCCATTATTAAGAGATTAACTTTTTTATTTCTAATATGAACAATTATATCTGGATAAATTTTCTCACCATTAAGGGTTTTTATCCTATGCCCTTCTCTATTATATTCTGGATCGACATTATAACCGTTAAAATGAGGTTGTAAGTACATAGCGATTTTTGAACTGATTGTTCTCTCGTGAACATCGTCGTAGAGTAGACCCAAATCATTTTGAAGGAATCTTTCAATCGCTAAATTTACTATTTGCGTAATTTTTTTATATGATATATCCATTGACATATGTCAGCTTATGAATTCGCATAATTTTTGCTTAATATTTAGTTCATATTTAATATTTTATTAAAATTAATCTATGATGATGTTATACCCATTTAAAGGATTTATCAATTCGTATGATTTAAACAATATATTTGATATTGTTGGTCTTAAGCTTTACTTAATGAATACCATTTTTCACTAAGGTATCTCGAGATTTGGATCTTCAATCTCACGACTGTCTTTACAAAATTACTGACGCAAGAAATTGTCAATATTGCCTATCCTTATTGTACAAAATATATTACGCTGGTTCTGAAATTATAGAATGCTATCTTCTTAGTAGCAGAGAGAGATTAATTCTTAGATCGTAAAATCAAGATTTACATTTGCATAATTCACATCAAATCGTTCGATAATCGGTTTCCAAATATCTTTAGGTCCTATTGCGATATAAGTATGGACTATTGCTCCATCATTTGCGATGCTAGGAACTTCCTGTAAAAATGATATTAGCGTATTATTTATTTGAACCTCGCTATAGTAAAAAATGAGAAATATTAAATATAATTCAGGTTTTTTTCCGTGTTGGTTGTAATATTTCTGTTGTTGCTCCCTTAGCTTAATAAAATCGTTCCTAACTTTCTCTTGTTGCGCCCTTTTTCCATTTTCGAATTTAATTTCAATTAAAGCGTCACACTCTATTAGCCCTGTTTTATTATTTGCATATAGCAAACCATTGGGATGGCATGCGTTTTTTACGCCTTCCTCAGAAAACACAACAATATCCGTTCCTTTATATTCACAATGCACTCTATAAGTCTTTAATGGAACTTCTTGAAGTATGTTTTGAGTTGCTACTAACTCCGGAAACTTTTCTAAGAGTTTCGCGTGTAATAAGGATTGGATATCACTTTCAGAGTGTATTATGGCGGGGTTGTCTTTAAACAGACCTAATACATCTAAAATCGCTTCTTTAATTTTTTTACTCACTATACCACTACCTTTGAGTTTTATTAGCAAATAATTAAATATCTTTCTTTTCTTTACAATTTTTCTCAAAGTTTTATATATTTTATATTAAAAAACAGAGTTTTATTTTTGATCCACACAGGATTAGTAAATAAAGGCAAAATTACTTTGATTATAAAAAAGAAAATTTATTTGTATTTCAAAAAAAAAAAGTTTATGAAATAAAATGAGAGAATAATAATTAAAAACCAATAATAGTAGAAAAAGCAGATGCGAGATGGTACAGAGAAAAAGCAGTTAGTTGCTAGTAATTATTGATTAACCCCTAATAATGTCTATTTTTACATAGATATTGTCAATAAATATCTTATTTTAGCTTAATTAGATATTTTTATATAGTGATAAGATCTTTTATATCTAGTCAAAGATCAGGAGTCACTAAGCCATGATCCGTACAGAGACTATAAACCTTCCCAAAATAATTTTTATAGAAGTCAAAAACTGGAAATTAATGACATCTGATTTCCAATTTAAAATGGGATTAAAGGGAGTATATGCAATAATTGGAGGGAATACCCAAGGAAAAACCACAATTGTTAACGCAATAGTTTGTGGTTTAATAGGTAAATCTGCATTACCCGATGGAAATGTAAATTATTTTAAAGAACGACTAGAAGTATCCAAGGAAAAACCTCCAATAATACAGCTTACCTATCTATTGGGTAAATTCCAGCTTAACATAGTTAGAAATTTAGTAGATCAAAGTATAATAGAATTTTCATTAAAGGAAGAAGACTCAATTCCAATTACAGAACGTCCTAAAAGTTACCAAAAATTGGTGGTTCAGCACTCGCATTTGGCAACCTTTGAGCAGTTTGAATTATTAGTTTTAAATTTTCTCTATTTTCCTGAAAAAGCAAATAATTTACATTGGAATTACGAAATACAAGATCGAATTTTGAGATTCTTGTTTCAAAATCCACAATTTGACAAGAATTTAGAAATAAAAAGAGACGAAAAACTAAAATTAGAGTCTAAGATAAGAAATATGCGTTATCAATTGTCAAAAATAAAAGGAAGCGTATCTGATCTTAAAAATGCTATTGAAGACATAAATATTGAAATATCCAACGATATCAATGAAAATGAATTACCCGATTTATTAACGAAGCGAGCAAAATTAATCATACAAGAAACTGACTTACGAAAAGAATTTTCTAAAAAAGAAAAACTCATTGAGAGTATTGCTTTAGATGTTAGAAGAAAAAGTAGAAAATTGTTGGACTTAGAAAAAAGAATTGCTAATACAGAAGAAAAAAGTTTTGCGCAAATTTTTCGGAAAATACCACCATTAACAACTTACATAATTGATCAATCATCTAAAGACATTTGCATTGGATGTGGTGAAACAAGGGATGGTTTTGGGGAAAAAGTATTAAAGTTGACAAAAGATGGAAAGTGTATTGTATGCAAAGAAGAATTATTGGAGTTCCGTGAAACAACATCAGAGGAAGAGTTTTCTCAGCTTGAGAATTTGCAAGAAGAGTACAAAAGGGAGGTTCTGACGCTGAATCCTAGTCAAATGAAACTAAGAAAGTTAAAAACTGAAAAAGATGATACTAATAAAAAAATTCAAAAATT
Organism: Promethearchaeota archaeon; assembly: GCA_019058515.1. The sequence continues at coordinate 35,360 of JAHPYY010000051.1, read as the reverse complement.
ACGAGATGAGATCTCTGAAATTACTATTAAAGTTGAAGGGATTAGAATCGAAGGATTGAAGAAGCATAAAGGAAAAATGGATATTGAAAGCATCGCATCAAACTTTACGGCCATTAGTCAACTCAATAAACAGATAAATAAGTCAGAAAATGAAATTAATGATTTAGTAGAACAAAGAAATGAATTAAATTCTGAAATACAGAACCTTTTAGAGAAGGATAAAAAAGACAAAAAAAACTTGCTAACAGAATTCATGGAGTTTTATAGACAAGTTGGTAGTGACTTCTTGGGTAGAAAAGTTAAACTCGAGTGGTATTCAATTCCAAAATCTAAAAGTAAAGCTAAAAGAGCTCACCAAGTGCTTATTCCCTCGTTTTCGGAGAAAAATAGATCCACTTCCGAAGAGGTATCAGAAACAGAAGGGATAATTCTTGATATCGCCTTCAGAGTGGCGATTACAGAATTTTGGACAAAAAAAACGGAAAATAATGCAACTTTAATACTAGAAACACCAGATAACAGTCTAGACCCAAGTTATGTCAGTAGAATTGCTCAAATGTTTATAAAATACACTAATACGGGCAATTCTTTGTTAATTACTTCAAATTTGGTAAATCCTCAGGTTTTAAAAGAAGTTTTTGAAGCACAAGATCCAAACGCATACATTTTAAATCTATTGGATTATGGTAAGAAAACCAAAGTACAACAAGACGAATATGATAAATTAGAAAGAGTCATAAATCAAATTTACGGGAAAAATTAAATGTACGATAATAAATTTTACATAAAGGTATCGATATTACTTATTTTAAACGCAGTTGAAGACCAGCAATTAGAAGGACTATATAAGATATATGTTCAGAAACTAACTTACCTTCTCCAAGTACTTACCCCGATTCTCCATACCTATTTCCAGGTGATCGAATTTGAATATTACCGCTATGGTCCCTATTCAAAGGAAATAGATGATTCAACAAAGTATCTTGTCTTCAAAAATCTTATAGAACCAATTCAAGTAAGACGAACCACCAAAAATTTACAAGTAAAGTTTGCGATTACTCAAAATGGTAAGAATTTAATAACAGAGTTAAAAAAAAAATATTCTATCCTTGAAATATACGATAAAGTCGCTTCAGTCTCTGTGTTTTACGCCAACTACTACGGATTTCAAAATCTCACTAAAATGACTTACCAAGAACCTAACTTTAAGAATGTAAAGAAATTTACATTTATTCCCTTTGATATCGATTCCAACAAGACTTTTTCGTTGTTCGAATCAATGAAAGATTATTTCCAAGAAAAGGAACTAAATTTCTCATTTGAAAGCTTCTGTGGAATTTTTTTTGACCTACTATTTCAAAAGCAATTACCAAATAGCAAATACATAGAATTTGATTGGAGTTTTTCCTAAAATGAGCCCTAATGCAAAAGATATGGTAGAAAGATCACTAGTAAGATCAATTACGGGTATCCCAGCTAAAATTGCAGGGATAAACTCTAATAAGGATTCTATTAAGTTAACATCGGTCTTTATACAAGTGTGTGAACTATGCAATAGAATTATTAATGTTGTAGAAAGAGGAAACTTTATTATAAAAGAAAAATCTGAGATTGGCATAATACAATTAACTTCTAAGGAAGCTGTTGAGTCAATTACTAATTTAGGTAATAACTTTAGTGTTTTAGTAGATGATGATGGTTTTTTAATAGAAGAAGGAACAGAAATAGATCTTCAAAAAGATATACTCCTGGAATTCGTTGCTCCATCTATTACAATATACTATAAAGGAGAACCAATTGGAAATATAAAGAGTGTGAAAGAGGATGGTAAGATACACCGATGGTATAAAAATGCAAGGAGATTACGTGATTTTGACAAATTGATTGATTGGTTCGAAAAAGAAAAGGTATTACATGGCACAGTTCTTGATCATATATGGAAAAGAAGATCTAAACATATTATTGTGTCGAAACCTGAAGAAAAAATCCAATCTACTTTAAATGAATTTTTTTTGGATTATATCCTTGGAGCTCCACTTGTAACTATGGAATTTAAATATCCTAGTGGAAGATGCGATTTTCGCCTTGATGATCAGCAAGGTTTAGTTCTTCTTGTTGAAATAAAGGTCGTTGGTACTGTTTCAGGAAAAAAAAAAAATTACACCTACAAATCTAATAGAGTGGAAGGTGGAATTCTGCAATTGGAGAATTATTGTTCCGAAGAAAGTATGATAAATAGTGGTAGACTATTGGTTTTTGATGGAGAGAATCCAAGAGTTTCTATTTCTTTTCCGTACATTGTACCCGATTGCTTAAAATTACATTTCATTTATTTAGTGAAAGTACCTGCTTCTTCAAAAAAAAAATAATGTAATTTCAAATGATATTATTAAATCTTAATTAGTGATGCATTATCTCTTCTAAATTCAATAAAAGCAAATTATTGATAACAAAGCTATTTTTTATTTTCTTCTGATAAAATTTCTAATCTTTAGCAATTTAAGAGTAGAAATTATTTCTACACCATTAATAAGAAAAGGAGAAATTATATGAAATCTTAGAGGAAATAGATAAAATATTTATTTGCTTAGTATGATAATCATTTTTAATGAAGGAGGAGAAATCTTCAAATTCCTCCCCCGTGAAATTAATTGAAGAAATTAAAATATTTGAACTCATTATAGGTATCGAAGATTTTTAAGATTATATCAATTAGTTACGCAAAATAATTCTCTTTTACCTATATTTCAACCATTTATGCGCTATCTTCAATCGCTGTTATTTCTATTACACTTATCAGCAATATTAAGCTCTCAACGAGGTTTAAGCAAGATATTCATAATTATTTACCGCAAATAGGACAATTTTCTGTAGACCCCTCGGGTTTATCTGGATGATTTTCGTTTTCCAAATAATTTCGGTGTTCATGCCAAAGATTACTTTCTTTTTTATAGGCATCATTTGGAGTATCACATTGACAATATTGATAATACTGATATTTATTTTTTCCATGTGTAATTCGCGTTTTTAAATCGTTATCAGATCTTCCCACATATCTAGGATGTCCATCAATAGCTTTATAATAAATATAGACTCCTGGACTACTCGTGATTCCATTATCAGACGCTAATCCACTCATAGGCTTTATGCGACCTAGCTTTCCACAAACCATAGTTTTATATCATTCCCTTTTAAATTTATCACAATTACTAAAGAGATTTTTTGTTTTCTTTTATATTTATCAAACATTCATTTATATATTTATGTGTAAATCGAATTGAAAAAGTGTATTAAGTTTGTGAATAATTCCCTCCACAATTTCATTAGAGAAGCAGATTCGGATTTTTCGAACAGTATTTTTTAGTAAATGCTCTTTTTCCCTCGAGATCGCCGCTTCTTCTCACTATTACTATAGAAAAATATGAATAAGCTAGTCAGATTTTTAGTTATTAAAGTTTTAAGAGAATATTTAGAGATGAAATAAAATGATTTGTAGAAAATTTAATTACAGTTTTTATTTTCTGATAGTACGATGTCTAATTATATAATTAAAAGAGGAAAATGATTAGCTTGAAAAAACTTGGCTCCAATTATCTGCAGAGAGGGCTTTATTCGCCAAATTTCTCACGCGATTTTTTTCTTCTATAGTTAAATTATTTGATATAATGTTTTCAGAATTGGCAGGATCTATAAGTCTAATCGTCGTAATATTATCCGCTAAGTATTCCAGTGCCTGTGTTAATTGGGGTTCGAGAGTTTTGCGAGGAAGATATTTACATCCTCTAACTACCATCGTTTCAAGAATAAACGTTTTTATGGGAACTTCTTTTCTTTTCTTCCAAAGCTTTATTAATTTAATAGCTTTTCCGCGTCGCCGCCTTTTTACGTAATTTACTTGTTTATTTATACTCGTAAGAAATCGTCCATTAATATCTCGACTATACAAATATGCATCTTTATGGCTTTTATCCTTTCTTTTACCGGGGATCACATCGATGTGGAAATCTCCATCAAAACCGATTTCCCAGCCCACATTTTTCGCACTTAATCTGTTCCAATTCTTTTGAAGCTCACTACCGACTGCGTTATACAGATCTTCAACTTTCAAGGGAATTTTTGATGGCCAATATAATACGATATCAAGATCGTAGCTCGCTTTAATCATAGTTTTTTTTCGATAAGAACCCGCGTAATACACAATTGGCTTTTCTTCTAATAATCCTTCAAGTTGGCTTTTAACCTTTGCACCAAGGTCTCTAAGTTGTTTCTTTTGGTTCTTAGTTATCCCTTGTTCGGCAAGCAGTTTTCTCAGGTACTTTTCGTTATTCAACGTCAATCTACTCTAGTAATATACTTTTTTGATAATTTGGTATATCCCTCTTATTAAACTCGTAGAGTTGGATTCGAGGGGCCATTCTTACGTTAATCTGACGACCTATCGCAATTGCTCCGGCTATGGGTCCAGCGTAGAACAAATGAACTGTTTTTAGATTTGGAACGTAATTTCTCAAATTTGCCAAAACATCTCGGAATGTTATTCCAAGTTCAACTATTTGAGCTTTATTTTTGAGCCAATTCTCCGTGGGATTATCGATGGAGATTTCTACAACATTATCCATGCTTAGTTCTAAGTCGTTCAACTGCTCGTCAAAAATTTTTACCGATAGAGATACTTTAACTATAACTTCTTCAATTTTTATATTGGGCTTTTTAAATAGTCCCGAAATACATAAATTGGCAGATTTTTCCTCTTTATTATCTTCAAGCCAGCTCCAAGTTTGTAAATCTCTTTGGTATTGAGAATATCGAACTTTTACCTTGTTGGTTAAAAGAAATCCTAAATGCATTGCAAAAGTAATTCTAGCCAAGGAAAACACGGCAAATTGGTAGATTTCTCCTTGAGCAAACATAGTTTCGACTTGTTCTTTAAGGTAATTTTTAATTCCTTGCCAGTCGCTATGTGCTAATGAACAATTTAATCTTAAGGGAACCCCACAAGACTTATCCGGTATTAACGAGTTGATTACGCTACTTTCTTGAATTGGTACGTCATCTTCTTGGATAATAACTTTCCATTGCGTAATATTGCGTGTATCGTCCCGTTTTTCAGAAAATCTCTCAATATTCAGAGTTTTTTTAATTCTTTTTAACGTATCTTGATCGGTTATTTCTAACGATTTATTTTGGATTTTTTTATATAAGACTAATAACGCTTGTAACGCTCGATCTATTTTGTCCTCCCAATTACGAGCAAAGTCGCTATCAACTTGCCTTAAAATCTCGTGAACCGCCAAGTTCCCCCTCCTTTGTATTTCTTTTAATAAATCTATAATATTTTGGTTAATAGCATCCTTATGATACGGTTTGAAATCCTTTTCTTTCAAGATATTCAATAAGGAAATCAAATCCGAAAAATCACGCGCTCTACCTTGATTCTCTAAAAAATAAAAATTTGTATGAACATTGCTTAAACCAGTTTGGAAAATATCGTATAATATATTTTCAAAAAGGCATCTTAGAGCAATTGGAAGAATTCTAAAGAGTTTACCATCGTAAGCAATCCAGTTTATAATTTCAACAAATTCATTGTAATAATTTAAATTGTAATCCCCAAATTTAATATTTATAAATTGCGGGCGATTTTGAGCAAGATTTTCTTCAATTTTCGCATCTTCGTATTGATTTTCTTTAGAGATTGAATCTAGCTCTTGTGCGTAAATTGAATAATCAGTCAGATTTACGTTCAAATTACTATCATAAATAGAAAAAACGAATTTAGACACCCCTTCTTCAATTTGGTGAATCTCCATATCAAGCGGGATTTCAAAAGACTGTGAACATTGACCTTGTTCATCGCTACAACCACTTAATAAAATTTGACGAATAATATTCTTTTCGTTTCCCTTTAACACGTGTTTAACGATAAGATTATATCCCTTAAAAATAGGATGATATCTAACGATACCGGATAAAACTTCTTTATAATATCGAACGTTTATAAATTCGATATAGATTGGAAAGAGAAACAGGGAAAATAAAGACATTCTTTTATCGATCTCTATTTGTAGAACGCTTTTAACAACTGAAAATACCGAATTTATATCCATACCGCTTAACGTTCGTTCTCTATTCACTCTTTCAAGAATTAAGTAAGGTACGTACCCATTCATACTTGCATTAATTTGAAAAGTATAATGACCTCTATCCACTTTTAAAATAGTCGATTGCCAATTATAGTCCTGAACTAAAAAGTTTTCAGTTATTGTATTAACTTTGGAGAAATCGGGACTTTTCTCTAAATGAGATATTTTGTCTCTCCACTGGTCTATTTCGAGGATTTCCAAATTAATTTTAAACCAACTGGTGTCGTGAATTAAGCCTTTTAACTTTTCGTGATACGACAAAATATCGTGGTAATCGTCGTTTTTAAACCGAAAAGTAGAAAGTAAACTAATCCATTTTCCATTTATTTTAACATATGCACACCGGAAGTCAATATAAGTGTAGCTTTGCTTAAACGAATCAAGCGCTCTTGAGATATTAGATAAATAGTCAGAACTATTCATTTTTCCTTTTTTCTAATTTTGCCTTATGCTGTATTAAATCCATTAGGAATATAATGTTTTCTAGTTAAACCAGACGTAAATATGAAGTCTCTAAAATGTATAATATAGAAGTATAAAGCTTTAGAAGAAGGATATTTATTTTAAACTGAGGGAGTACGATCTTACGGTTCTAATATCCAACTTCTTCAGTATTTAGATAATGTATACTTGAAAATAAATAGTTTAGCGAATTTAATTTAAAAGCAAGAGACTGAAGATTATCACGTAAGATCCTTAAGGTCAGGAAAACACGGGGATATTCTTTAAACAGTGGAGCGAAGAACGTGATATTTAGGATTACATTACGCGAAGACTTCAGTCTGAAAAAATAGTAAAGTGTACCTTATAAAAATGTTTGCTTATTCTTACTCTAAATAATTTTAATGTTATTCTGATCAGGGAGTTTTCTTTGGAGAGCATTATTTTATACTATACAATTTAACCTCATTATAAGCTAAAAAAAAGGAATTCAATCAAGCAGAGGCGTTGTTTCAGGAATCCTTATCCCTCCACCGACGACAGAATAGCGAAGTTGGTATGTCAGAAGATTACCAAGAACTTGCTCACTTGTACACTCGCCAGAAAAAATACGAGAAAGCTGTAACTTACTACTAAATGGTGTTTTACATTGGCATGTGATACCCTAGATAAGTAAATATTTTCCACATAAATTCATCCATTTCCAATTATTTTATAAATTAAAATAGAGTATTTGGAAAATATAATTATAAGTAAATCACTATTTATTTATTAAGAACCGTAATCTAGTGTGAAAATAATGGAAATTGTTTATTCTGAATTTGATAGAGATGACTTTGTGTTAAGGAAAACAATAAATGAGATAGATGAGTTACTTAGAGAATATGAAGGATTTTGTTATATAAATCATCCAATTTTTGGTTTAAATAGTACCATAGATTCACCTTCTATTACAATATTATCTCGTTTATTTGGAGCCCTTATCATTGATGTTTATGATTTTAATGTAAATAATATCTCTACTATTAAAGAACCTAGTTGGTATCTCATTAATTGTGATTGGGAGGAAAAAAAAATTCTAGATGATTTAGACGATAAATATTCTACTATTTACGGAAAAATCATAACAAACAGAATTCTTAGAAAATTTTCTGAGAGTAAAGATAAATTAAAAGTTAGAGCTTATGTTTATTTAGCTAATATTAATAGAAGCTCTTTTACAAAAAAATTCCCGCTTATTGATATAGAAAAATTACTTTTTGAAGGTGAATTAATAGATTATCTCAAAAATCAACTAACGTCTATTTCATACGAGATTCCAGTAAATATTTGGAACAACATTATCAATATATTATCTGGAGCACACATTTTAAACAAACCAGAAAGGAGTGTTAAATCTGAAAAGACAAAAGCGGGTATAATTAGAAAAATAGAAAATCAGATTCAAATATTTGATAAAGAACAAATAAAAGTTGCTCAACAAATTCCTCCTGGACCTCAAAGAATTCGAGGATTAGCTGGGACGGGTAAAACTATCGTTTTAGCACTGAAAGCAGTCTATATGCATTTAAAACACCCTGAATGGAATATTGTTTATACTTTTAATACTCAAAGTCTATATGACTATATCTATTCTCTAATAAGAAGATTCTATAAATATTGGAGAGATGGTGAGCCTAACTGGGAAAAATTAAGCATTCTTCATGGTTGGGGTGGAAAAAGCAAACAGGGTCTATATAGTTATGTTTCTATGATTATGAATAAAATACCAAAAACTTATTCTGAAGCGAGGAATAATTTTGAGTTTAAAAGGAATTCCGAATTATTGGGAAAATGCTGTGAGGAACTAATTAATTTAAATTTACCTCCGTTATTTGACGCTATTTTAATTGATGAGGCTCAAGATTTTGATAAAAAATTTTTTCAATTCTGTTACAAAATCCTTGTAGAGCCAAAAAAATTAATCTGGGCTTATGATGAATTACAAAGCTTAGAAAATATTAATATTCCAACAGCAAAAGATATTTTTGGGGTAAATTCTGATGGAATACCAATAGTGAATTTAGAAGGTGTCTATGAAGGTGGAATTGAAAAAGATTTTGTATTATATAAATCATATAGAAATCCTCGTCTTATATTAATGGTTGCTCATATCTTTGGAATGGGTTTACTAAGAGAAGAGGGAGCGATTCAATTTTTACCTAACAAAGGATCTTGGGAAGATTTAGGATATGAGATAATTGATGGTGAATTTGAAACAAATAATTTAATAAAAATTACAAGATCAGTTGAAAATACTCCAAATATAATTGAAGAATATGTCTCTAAAGATGATTTATTAAGAATTAAATCTTTCAATGAAAAAAAAGAAGAACTAAAATGGATTGCTGAACAAATTGAGATTGATATTAAAGATGGAAACTTAAGACCTGAGGATATATTAATCATAGGATTTAGTAATCATTTTCCTAATTTTAATATACTAAAGACTCATTTAAAAGGCAAGAAAATTAATTCATTCGTTATTGGGAGTGATGTGGGTAAAGCTACTTTTCGTTTACCCAATATGGTTACAATGTCTACAGTGTTTAAAGCCAAAGGAAATGAAGCTATTTCTATATACATCTTTGACTTTGAATCTTCAGAACGTAGGTCAAACATAATACAAAGTCGAAATATGGCATTCTCCAGCATAACTCGTACCAAGGGTTGGGTTACAATAACTGGAACTGGAGTTAAAATGACGAAATTAGTAGCAGAAATAAGTAACATTATTAAGCAATATCCAGAAATATCTTTTTTTGTACCAGATTCAGAAAAAATAAAACGACAATTAGATAATGTAGAATACGAAAAAAGAAGAATCAGAATAAAGAAAATTGGTTATGCATTAATTCAAAGTCTAAAAGATATTGATAAATTAAATGGTATAAGTGAACTTCCAAAAAGTGCCAAAGATAAAATTGCAGAAATAGCAAAAAAACTAGAAAACGAGAGTGAAAGAAAAATTGAATAATTTAGCTAAAGAGACAAATGAATTTATAGAAAATACATTAAAGTACTTTAGATTAAAAGAAGGAGAAACTTTATTATCTTTTAATTGTACTCGCTTTTTTAACCCTTTATGTGAAAAATTATTTATATGTAGATTTTTATATGATTCAGTTAAAAAAGGAATAAACTATCATAAGAATTGGATAAAAAACAACAGAGATTCAATAGCTAAGAAAATTTCGGATAGGCATATTCCTAAAATAGTATCTGATTTTGAAGCAATAATTGAGAATAAAGATTTAATAATAATATTAGCATATGATTTCTTTTTAAACTATTTAGCGGAAGTAGTTATCGATATATTGCGAAATAACCAGAATTTCTTAATGGATATTAAGTCAATTGAATTTAGAGGACATGAAATAATAAATAGACTCAGAGAAGATCCAAATCTAATAATCGAAGACCTAATTAGTATTTTTTTATATGGTAAAAAAGAAGAGGGAAATTTACGAACTAATCCTGAATTCTGGATTGATGTTTTAAAGAATATAAAAATTTCCTTAACTAAAGAAGAAATAAGTTTTTGGAAATCATTTCACATTAGAAGAAATGCTTATAGTCATTTATTTGTAAAGCAGCAATGGAAAGACTATAGCAAAAACCTTTCCAATATAGATTTTATTCTCTGGCTATATGGTCTTTTATATTTATCATACCAAATTGAAAATAAAATATGTCTTACTTATAATTATAAAAAAAGTGAGTTTAGTTTTGACTTTTCTGGTCAATCCTTTTACGATTTTGAGAAATTTCTGATCTCCTAAATTTTTATTCTGTTAATATCAGATTCGTTGGTTTTCTAAGTCATAATTATTAATTAGATATTAATATCTTAAATCATGTTCCTTTATAATTTCCTTGAGAAAATTGATATTTGATTGAGATATATTCTTTTTTTCCCTCTTTAATGATGAAGGATCTATTGAGATACTTCCAGGGCCAACTCTTTTTTTATATGATACCGTACCATTTGCCTGTTTCACCGAAATGGCTATTTTAGATTGATATATTAGGATAGCAATACAACTCTTTATTTGATTATCATTATTTGGAATAATTATATCTTTCATTTGATAAAATTTATTCTCAAATCTTAACCATTTTAACAGTTTCTCTTCGAGGTCCTTTAACCTATTTTCAATATCTGGTACCCCTATTACATCTCGTGTTGAATTAGTAATACCTATTATAACAAGCCCTCCTTGAGAGTTTGCAAAAGAAGACACAATTTCACAAAATTCGATTTGTTTTTGCAATTTTATATCATGAGGCGCATTTCTTTCCCACCAATCAAGTTTCTCTTTAATATCCCATGTTTGGCACTCATTATAGTTTTTTATTACTTTTTCATAGAAATCTTTGAAAAAAATATCTCTCCTCAAAATAAAGGTGAAACTTCCAATAAAATGCTGAAAAGTAATATAATTTAAAAGATAGAAAAGCAATACACTAAATGGAGGAATTAAAATGAATATTTCGTAATAGAGGGTAAGAGAGCTTGATATATGTTGGATTATAAGTTGGCTTTGATTTAGCTCTGAATATTTCAAATTTGCTTGATTTATCATATGATTTAATCTAACTGGCATATAAAAAATAAGTAAAATATATAATCCAAGATAAATAAAGAAGAAAATACTAATTACTCGTTTCTTCTTTTTCATATTGGAAGAAATTGAAAAGATAATCCATCCGATTAGAATCAGTAAATATACAATAATATTAGCATATGAGATGAATATTGATATAAAAAGAAAATCATCTTCAAAAAAGGGAATATTGGCATTTTCTTCCGAAAAATTTATAAACCCTCCAAGGAAATTCATTCCAAATGACACCTCTTTATCTACAATAGAAGTACCGGTCATTGTATAGAGAATTGTATAGTAACTTAAGCTACTCATAGAACCTAAACCAAAATAAATGATAAGAACGAATGAAAAAATTAGAAATATGACAAAAATTACTTTATTTCTAACATTTAACATTTGACCGAGTCCTAACCTATTATATTATCTCTGTATCTATAATAAAAAAGTAAGAATATGTTATATAAAATATGGCATTAGATGAGATCGTTATTACCCGTGCTATAGTAGAAAGTTATCTTAAAGACTTTATTATGTATAGCGAAGTAGATGTTACTATCGTCGGTGCTGAACCATCGGGAATGGTTGTCGCAAAATATTTCGCAGAAGCGAAATTGAAAGTCGCTATTTTTGAGAGAAAGATCTCTATTGGAGGGGGCATTTGGGGAGGGGGACTGATGTTCAACAAGATTGTGGTACAACACGAGGGTAAGGTGATTCTTAACGAGCTTGGAATTAAAAATAAACAGTATCAAAACGATTATTATGTAGCTGACGCTGTAGAGACCGCTTCTAAATTAACGACCTTATGAATAACGTATCCTACGCAAACACCTTCGAGAGATGCGAAATACCTGCTCACATCCAAAACGCGATATCGAAAGAGTACGTAAATTATAAACCTATACTAATATTCTCATTAATCTCTCTTGTCGCAGTAATACCAGTATTATTACCCTCGTTTTTCGAGGTAGAAAATATTTTTGGTGTTATTTCAAATCTACTTATTCTAGTATTATTTGGATTTATTGGGTTTTTCGTTGTAGTATATTTGATTGACTTGAGAATTAGGAGAAAACATCCAAATAAAATAATAGAATCCAATACTTCTTCTTAATAAACCACCAAAAAGTGACTACTATTAATCAAAAAGTTTTAGATACTCCAAAAAAAGAACTTGATCAATTGGATCCCTCGTTTAAAGCGATAATAACGGAAGTTTGGGACAATAAAGATAAGTACGTTAAATTGCCAAGCGAAACAATTCTCCTTTGGCCAGGAGAAATAAGGCAACAGTATCACACTTTCACAGAAGAGTTAAAAACAAAATTAAGAGAAAAGAAAATACCAATTGATTCTCGTTCCAATGGACCTGCCGTGGTTGCGTACCTATATGCAGGAGGTGAACGACCCATTCGAAGCGATGGGAGATTAGGCTGGTCTATTCATCACATCTACGACGGAAAGCACCCGTTCGAAGAGCGAGAAGTTAGTATTCACATAGTAAAAGATGGAAACCACTTTACGCAATCAGCGGGATTGGTAGCCGTCCATTCCATCGCAGATGCCTTGTGCGACGAGTTTTACTATTTTGCGTGGCTATTGCGACACGAAGCGTTTAAGCGATTTGGTTACGATCCTGATAAAGTATTTTCTAGCGAAATCGATGATAAAGGGTTTAAGAAATAAACTTTTTTATTTTAAACGATGTAGTTCCCAATAGCAGAATTGCTTGTTCTATGGCGAAATATTAATTTATCTGTTCCTCTCAATTTTTCTTTTTAAATTCCAAGGTAATCTTATGTTTCAACGAGTTTTTTAAGGTGAACAACCTTGGATCGACTAAAACCAAAATCTTTAGCGGTTATATTCTTTTTAACCTTATTCGTAGTATTGAACCTCTCTTTTTTTTTTGTTTCTGCGAATTTGGTCTTTATAAGTTTCGCACAAACAAAGTATTCTAAAACAATATGGGATTACGTTGCAAAGAGTTACTTGCCTTTAGGGTCAGGGTCGCCTAAGTTTAACAATTCCCTGAGACACCTCGCTAACATCTTCGTTTAATTGCAAATAAGTAACCATCTCCTGTACTGATTCTTCTTTATATTTTACTTTCTTGTACATTTTATCAGATTCATCTTTAAAAACTCAACATACTTGAAGGAATCGATCCCACCATTTTCTAACATAGTGACTTTAAACAGGTCTAGCGAGTTGATGCACTTAATGATTTTTACAAGGTGGTTTTTCTCCAATTCATTAGTTGTATTGAAAACCTTTAGAATCAAAAGCCAAATAAGTTTCTTCTAAACAATCCTTTAAAAACCTCTTGATAAGTTCAAGACAAAAACTTCGTAGTTTATATATGAGATTACAATAATGGTAATTTGTAACTTTCAAGTTCGTTATTTATTTCTCGTGATAGTTCTTGATTGCGTCTTCCATCCTTTTTAACAAGTTGATTTCCTCGTCCTCAAAGATAGGAGCTAATACGATCCTAAATTCGATATACCCTCATAAACCGTTTAACTAATATATTTGCCTCGTTTTTCAAGCTATTGCAGTTGTGCTTAAGGATCTTATCTTCAGTGTTGGGATCCAAAAACTCATAACCCCTAATATTAAATAGTTGGGAATAAAACTGAGTTAAGCGTGTTGGAATAGTAAAAGAGGGAAAGAACTCATTGAAATCACCAATAGTACTGTGAGAATGTACTCGATCGGTTTCGTATATAGGTAGGCTCTTTTCCATCGCTAATTATCGAACATCCTATATAATTCAAATTCACTTAATTTAAAGTTTTGGGGTTTAAATATGATTATATCGATTTCCAAGCTCCAATTTATGAAAAGTCGGATGGCGCTCTCTCTTAACAATTCATATACGAGGTTCTCAAAGCTCTTACAATTCATGTTTTCGTTAGTCATAAAATGTAATATATTCTAAGATGCTTGGATTTAGTTTAACCTACTTTAACGAAAATATTGATTGATTTATAACTTCTTATTTACCACTTTTTATTCGCGTTCTTTTTAACGAGGGAGCTTGACTTTTTTTCGGATTGACGCGATTCTTCTCGAACCCTTCTATAATTTGAGAAGCCTCGTCTGACATCACTATTTTTCCACGAACGATCACTTGAAATTCCTTCACTAGGCGACTATATCCGCTTTACCTGCGTCGGTGAGCAGATATAAGTTCTTAGTGCCTCCCAAGGGGAGTTCTTCGTTAGGTTTTCGCCAATTTCCCAATCAAATTAATAGGATTTAACAAAATAAGATCAATAACAAATTAATTAGATTAAGTTTTGAAGAATTTCTACAATAAATAGTTATTTAAATAACTTAGTCTTATAAAGTTTGGTTTGTTTGTAAACCATCCAAGAAATTAAGTTTGAGCTTTTTGAATCTCCTTAAACAACAGGATTTTTAATCCAACATGTGTATAAATATTTAAATAGATGAAAATCCAAAAATATTATTCAGAAGACAAGTTAATTTGTTTGATATACATAAAATCAGGAAGAAAAACTAAAAATTTGATATACAGTTAAAACTTATGAGTGATATTTTAACAGAAAATGACATAGAAAGTATTTTAAAGGAAAGAAAGACTTTTACAGATGAAAATATGCAAATCCCACCTAATTTAAAAAGAGCAGAAAGAAATTTTGTCTGTAAACATAAACTAATTGGAAATTCCGGAAATCAATATATTCTAAGAGTTAGAAAAGCGTTAAATAAAGAAAATAATTTTTCAGTGATACTCACACTTAAATTAAAATCCATAGAAAAAACTCTTGTAAGATATAATGGAGACTGGCATCGACACACTAATAAAATAGAAAAAGAACAAATTAGAGGTTATCATATACATAAAATTACAGAAAGGTATCAATCAACGGGTTTAAAATCAGAAGGTTTTGCTCAATCAACAAGAAAATATAATAATTGGGAAAGCGCGTATTGGGCATTAATTCGTGATTTTAACATAACTACAATTAAAAACATTAATCAAACAGATATATTCGATTTTGTATTTCATAAAGAGGAAAAATAAAATGGGAGAATTAAGAGATACATTATATAGTTTACAATCAATTATATGTAAAAAATTTGAGTTTGAAAGGTTAAATAAAAAATCTTACAAAATTTATTTACCATTTTTATTTGATGATGGAGATCAAATAACTATTGGTTTAGACTTTAAAAATTCAGGTAAAAGATGGATTTTATCTGATGGAGGAGATACTTTTCTTCATTTGAATTATCACTTTGGAGATTTTGAATTTTATAAGGGATCTAGGAAAGAATATATAAACAAATTTCTAAAAAATTATAAGACAAGCTTACTCCAAGGCGAGTTGATAAAGGAGATTAATCCGGTTAATTTTGAATTCGAAATATTCGAATACATTCAATGTATCCTTAAAGTATCAAATATTACATTGCTAGAGAGAGAAATTGTAGAAAAGACTTTTTTTCAAGACTTTAAATCCAAACTAAGTGATTACCTAAATATAAATCAATATAGACTAAATTTAGATTATATATATGATTATTACCTTGAAGATGACAGGGAAAAACTATATAAAATTGATTGCTACATTAGAACTCGAAATAATCCTATGTTTATTTTTGCTATTGGGAGCAGATATACCTGTCAAAAAGCTACAATTACTATCTTATCTCTTGAGAAAAGAATGAAATTTCATGCTGTGAGTATATTTAAAAACATAGAAACTATCCCAAGAAAAATTGCAATAAAATTAAACGATGTAGTAGAAAAATCTGTATCAAATATAAACCAATTTGACAGATTTAAAAAATATTTTGAAAACATAATGGCTACTCATTAAAATATAAAAAGATTTTGCTTATTATCAATTCATAAAACCTAAAGTATCAACTAAAAATTAGCTGGGCATAATCCTTTTAATTCATTAAATAATTCTTGTTGTATTATTTCTAAAAAGCGAGTCATCTCTGTTTGATTCTTAAAAGTTTTGATTTTCAGTTTATCTATAAAAAATGTATCTATTTCTACTCTAGTGGCACTCTTAGTTAAAAGTTGTTCTATTAAAGAAGGTACAGATTTATGTGCAACTTTTTCATACAAAATATCTATATCATTCTCGTATTTTTCGAGAAAATAATCAGGATTAGGAAAATAGAAATTATCTAGCATATATTTGTGTACTTTCATCCAATCTCCTTCAATCGCCACACCTAAGAGTAGTAATTGCATTATGCCAAAAGTTGAATTAAACCAAAGAGACGCTAATTTTGATTGTTCGAAACTTATTTGGGGAAAACTCCAAGTATCAACTGCAACAAGAGGTTTTTCGGAGCAAAATGCAACATATGAAGTTCCTGGAGCAGCTAAATATAATCTTCTGTTTAAAATTAAATGTGACTTGCGATTTTCAAAATTTTCTAAAATCTGTTCAAATTCTGAATTATCAAAATTTGAAATTTGGTCTTGAGTTAAAATATATCTTAAAAAATTCTCTTGATAATTTCTAAATGGTCTTACTAATAAATATCATAATAATTGTCTCAGATCTATATGATTTATATTTGAAGTAGTTCTCAAGGCACGCCTTAGCGCAGAATATGGTATATTTAAGCTTGCACCGTCAATAGTATGATGTTTAATACTTAATGATCTCTTTTCCTCAGAAACTGTTATCCACTCTTCTTTTAACTGGTCGCTATTTAATCTGTTGCTATTTTGAATGAAACAAGATAAATTGGATCTAGTTTTAAAATGCCTTAAATCATTCTCTAAACAGTCAAATTTAGAACTAATTGTTGTTAAAAGTTGATTATCTTTAAATTCGTCATAAATTTTTTTAAATAATTTACTAAATATTACTAAAGGAGACCAATCATCCATTTCAGCCAAATTATTCTGAAGAATTTCTGAAACTTCAAATTTGCTTGAATTTATCTTGTTTTTTATATTTCCAGCTAATTCATTAACCTCGCGTAAAGATTCTGGAAAATTTTCTAATCTAATTAATTCATATGTATTATTAACTGGATTTTTTTTTTCTAATATAAGTAAAATTTCTCTCCATAAGGTACTTTCCGAAAAATTCAATCTTGAAGTGTTATATACTAAATATTTTATACAAAAATTCTCACACAAATATTTTCTAAGATTAATGAAAGACTTTCTTGCAAGTATTGAAGCAGGAAGAACCAGTGCAATACTACCATTTCTTTTTAAAAATTTATTACCCAGTAAAATAAAAAAACCATGTAAACCAAGTGCGTCATTACATATGCCATTATTATAAAAACTATTAAATGCAATTCTTAACCTTGACTTGTAATGTATTGGTAATCTTTCATGCCTTGTAAAGGGAGGATTCATAATAACGACATCGCATTTTTGCATAGTAAAACTATGGCTATTAGTAGGTTCTGATGCAAGATCAGCTGTTCTTCTTTCCTCCTTTTTCGAAAACCATTTATCTAGAGTGGCTGTTCTAAAAAGAAATTTTAAAGTTGCAAATTCAGGAATTGTATCGCCTGGATTTAAATCGATAGAGTCCCATAATCCAATGTTTACTTTATTTGTGAAAAATTGGGGTGATTGTAAAGCTAAATTACAAGACGCAATGCTTGTAGCAAAAGGCATAATATCAATTCCAAAAAGATCATTGTTAAGAAATCTCATATGATCATTTTTTTGGAAAATTTTATTGCGAGTGATTAATTCTTTCTTCCATCTATATGCAGAAACTAATAATCCTCCACTCCCGCAAGCCAAATCAATAACAGAGTCAGACTCATGATTGATCACTAATTTTGAAAGTAATTCAGTAGCAAATATATTGGTATAATATGCAGCAACTCGTTTTCTAATATCAAGTGGGATTAAATCATGAAAAATAGTTCCTATTAGATCACTTTTAATATTTTCTGGTCTAAGACTTTTTAGAGTAATTATAATTGCATTTATATGTGGAACAGCTATTTCGGGAAGATTACCTACAATATCAATGCCAAAAACAGCTCGATAGTTCAAATCTTTTACTTTATAGAAATATTTTGTGTTTAATTCCTTTAAAGTTCTAATTTCTTCTAATGATTCTAATTCATCTGGTCTATATTTACTGACTACTCTATAAAATAATAATTGAATTAAGATGAAAAATGAAATAGAAATGCGAATTGATTTAAGATCAGGTTTTATATTATTAATTTGAAATAAATCCTCAAATAACTCCATTCCTCCCATTGACGACATTAAAATATTCATTTCAACATCTTTCAAAGCATTATCTAAATAATTCGTAGCTTTTCTCAATATCTCAATAGCTGTAGGTATATCTAATTCTGTTTTAATTCTTTTATAATATACCGTTTCTATAATAATTGGGATTAAATCACTAAATCTTCCTTTAATTTTTTCAAACTGCCGTTGATCATTTTGAGGAAACATCAATATTAATTGAAAGGTTAATCGCTTCAATTGATTTTTTAAATTAGTGGCGTTTTTACTCAAAGTAATATTCCTTGGATTAGGATGTTTTAAAAGAAAAGCACCACCAATCTTTAATTCTGTGGCAAATTTTAAATAGTCGTTCTGAACCTTTATCATGTCTTTTATTAAATCCTGCTTCCGAATTTTTGCTTCAAGGGGGTAGTATTTATCATTCTTTATCAATAGATCAGGCTTTCTAATACCAATTGGAGTTGTCCAAATAGGAAAAGCTTGAACATTTATTTGCGATTCTGTTAAAAACTCTTTAATAATCGTTGTTAGAGTGTCTTCTGATGGAGTTGCCATAATTCGAAATAGATTGAATAATTATATATCTATTCCTATTTTTAAGTTAATAATTCAAAAATCAACTTAAATTATTATTAATTATCGTATTTCTTTAATTATGAATTGGTTTTAATTCACAATTATAGCAGGTCGTAAGATGGTAGAATTGGTAAATAAATTTCGCATATTTTCTTTTAAATTAAACTGTTATTTTAAAATGATATGTTAATTTTTGTGTGAAAATGACAGATGCAAGAAGCAAATCCAAGCAGTTTAGCAAGCACATCGCGGTGAAACCCCCGCACAAGGAGTTAGAGGGGAAAGGGATGGTGCACATCGGCTCTGAATTCGCAGCGCAGGAACTTGAAAGTAGTAAACTAATATGTATCCGTGCGTAATATCGAGCCAAATCCCGTTGAAAAGATAATGTTCAAGGTGTTCCCTAAATCTATCGAGCTGATACACCCCCAAGGATTCGCCACCAAACTTAAGGGTAAAATCTTGACTAAAGACGACGTGATCTCCTTCAAGGTTCAGAAGAATGGTAAACGCATCGACATCTTAGTAGATTGGTTTTTACCCCAGCGTGTAGCGGTAGTAATTGACGAGCGTACGGAAATCAAAGTGAGAAATAAGGAAGAGAATGAGCGCAGAGAGACTTACTTCATTTGATTCGTCTAAGTTTTTGTTTATAAGGATTCTTGAAGAATGATTAATAAAACAGTTTAAGAAGAATAATGCCAGAACCAACTTACGTTTCGTTTTGGAGTAACAAGTGGATCACCTCCGGAGCCAAAAGTATTGACGATTTTATCAAAACCTTCGAAGGGTTAGCGGAGATGTTCAAGCAGTGGAAGGAGTGGGGCATCGAACTCTTGGACGACGGAAGGAGTAGGGGACGATTACGCCCGCTTCGCCACCAAGGACAGGGAGTGGCGATTAAAGCCTAATTTGTCTACAAGAACTCGGAATGTACCTTTCTCGAAACTCTCTCAGGGGAAGATGTCAAAATTTTGGACGAAAAGTATGTTCTTTGAGGGCAGTAGTAAGTTCTTACCGTATACCTATATCTTATTATCCTAACATATAACGCGTTAGGGGTACACTCGGGCAAAATTCCATCAAAAGTGATCCACGGAATTGCAGTTTCGATGTTTTCGTCCACAAATTCTTTTTTCCAACTTTTTAGAATGCGCTCAATCTATAGCGTTTGGTCGGTCTAATTTGGTATACCCGCATTGATCGCCGCAAACCTTGATGTGTTTAATTTATTAAGACATCTTCCTCGACATTTTTTTCCGAAGAAAAACATTTAAAAAGCCCACTCCCCACTTATCTTTCTTAACAAAAAATTAACATCTTCTAGAAAAAATTTCTCGAAAAAATGTGCGTTATGGTTCACCCCTATCCCCTAGTATTAGTGGCTCATAAATCTCTCAAGGTTCAAACTTGCGACCTGTGCGACTCCACGGAGTTCGTCGAAAGCAAGATAGGAATGGTGTGTAAAGAGTGCGGTGCGGTGGTCGAGCAAAAAGCGTTAGAGTATCACACGCCTTACAGCGAAACGAGAGTTCAGCACGCCCCCCTTACCAGTAGGACCGAAATTGGAACCTATTTCGAGCGCGTAAATTCAAAGAACCCTTCGAAGTTAAAATCCTTATCGAACACTAACTTACGGTACAATCAGCAAGACCACCAACTCGAAATCGGGAAGGTGGAGATCGCCCGTCTTTTCCATGCGTTGCAACTTCCACAACAAATGAAGAAGGAGGTGTTCTTAGCGTACTGCGAGGTCAGGAATCGCATCCCGGCGGGCACCAAGTATCGCTCTCCCGCTTCTTTGGCGGCAGTGGTGGTTTACGTAGTGATGAAGCTTAGGAAAATATCCGTAGACCAGCAGGATATTTTAGACGTGAGCCATATGTTGAAAAAACAGTTCAATGAGTTCTTGTTTAAATTGCGCCCTTTGTTCAAGAACTACGCCAAGCGGGACAGAAAAGCGTACATAGCTCAGAAAATCTTGCAAATTTCCGAGCAGTCTAAATTGGGGATGGAGTTCTACTTCCGCTCGAAAAAACTGTTAGATGGTTTGTGGGAGGAGATAAACAACACCAGTGACGAAGTGGCTGCGGGAGTGGTGGCTAGCTTATCTCTACTGGTTCGGGGCTCGAAGGAGGTGACGGTTAGTTCTATATGTAAGAAGCTGGGAATAATGCCCTCAACCGTGCACGCTCAGGTGCGGAAACACCTGATCGCCAAGTACAATGTCTCGGGGTATAAGAGCCTAATAAGGTCCCGGAAAGTGGTCAAAGCCGTGTTAGAAAAGATGGGATTGCTTACATAGTGGTTTTTATCGTTCTTGCGATGCTTAAGAGTAAATGCCTTTCGGAAATTAGGAAGTTAGATTATGATACAATATTCACAACATCGACAGTCGGGTCAATGAGTAGCACCGAAATTTTATCCTCTGCCAGCGGTTTCGCAAAGAACCGAGAGTTCAACCGAGCGCTGGAGGAATTAAGCAAGTTAAAGCTTACGCCCTTTAACGACGAGCGTGAAAAGGTAGATGCGTTGATAACGAAAGCGCACTGTTTAAACCGCCTAGGTAAAGGCGAAGAAGCGCTTACGACTGCGGAAGAAGCGTACAATAAAAGCGTGGGTTTAGGTTACCCCGCATTAACTTTTAACGCCCTAATAGAAATTGGTGAAGCGTTAGTTTACTTTGGTCGAGTTGAGGAGTGTGCTTCTATAGGTAAAGAATGCTCCGAGACGCTAGATGTCCTAAGTGGAGAATTAACACCAGAATTAGGCTCCATGGAGGCGTCCCTAGAAACGCTAATAGGGAGAGTTTGCATTATGCGAGGCGAGCGTAAAAGTTGCTTAAAACATTACAATAAAGCCTTAACCATCAGAAGCAGGACTTCGAACGATCCCGAGTTAGCGGAAACGTTAACGGACATGGCGTACCTTCAAGGTTCGTTGGATAAACTCGAAGAGGCGTTGGAACTCTTCGACCGTAGCTTGTTATTAGAAGGGCAGAAATTTACCCACAATAGAGTGCGATGCTTGCGAGGAAAGGGATACGTGCACCTAATGCAAGGAAAGATAGACGAAGCGCGGGAAGTGTTAGAGCAAGGATTACGCATCGCTGAGGAGCTTCGCGATGTTAAGGCGTGTGCTCGGTTCAACACTAATTTAGCTATTTGTTCCCAACGGCAAAAAGCTTACGACCAAGCGTTAAACCATTTAGAAGCGGCATTGGTACACTACGACCTGTTAGGCACAGTTAATTTAACTTGCGGGACGATCGACCAATTGTTTCACCTTTCGCTGGAAACGGGAAACACAGAATTAGCAGCTCGCTATCTTAAACAGTTGAAAGAGCTCGCTTCTTACTCGCAGAATAAAGAAATTTCGTCGGTGTACGAGATGAATAAATCGCTTTTGCAGTATAGGTTTTCCACCTTAGAGTTGGAACGGTTAAAAAGCGCCGAACAACAATTTCGCAACGCTTCGGGAAGCAAGTATGGCATGTACGAGCTCAAGGTGAGAGCAGTTTTGTACTTGTGCGAAGTGCTGTTGCTAGAATTTCAAAGGGATAATAGGGAAACGATTTTCTCCGACATCGGTCGGAACCTATCTTTGTTAGAGGAGACCGCAATCAATAACGGATCTAATTGGGTGTTGTGCGAATCCTACTTAGTTAGGGCTAAGGTAGCTGCTTATTGCTCTCAGGAATATTTAGCTAATTCTTACTTGAACCAAGTAGTCGAAATCGCAACGTGTTCCGGGTTAAAAGAATTGCGGGATAGAGCGAAAGACTTTCTTGTTAAAATGTTCGAGTAAAAAGAGATTCAAAGTATCTTTAACTTATCTAATTTAGTAAATCTAAAGTACGAGCTCTCTCTGAGCGGTTTGAATACGATTCCAAGAGTACTGCAGATTTGAGCGCAAGCTTTAAGGTCTGCGACTCGACACTTTCCTTTAGCGTCGATTCCAATTGAAGTTAATGTGGAGGAAGGGTATACTTCTACATCCGTTTCTGTTTGTTTTTTTACAGACACTTTTACTTTTACCTCCATCTCTTCTCTATCTGGATTAAATCCAGAGCGGAACGGGGCCCATCCCATTTTTTCGTTCCATATGGATTTAGAAATCTCGTAGTTATGCTTTTTACAGTGTACATCTAACGACGCTATTGAGTCCATTAAACGGCCTCGGAGCACTTTTTTGGGAGTGTTTTTTTGGTACTTGCCAATATAACTCACTAATTTGGAAAACGCCTTTTTTGACCTGTATTTCAAATTTTTTCTAACAGAATAATTCATAAAAACGAGTTAATAAAAAAGTAAGAATACGTTATATAAAATATGGCATTAGATGAGATCGTTATTACCCGGGCTATAGTAGAAAGTTATCTTAAAGACTTTATTACGTATAGTGAAGTAGATGTAGCTATAGTCGGTGCTGGACCGTCGGGAATGGTCGCTGCAAAATACCTCGCTGAAGCGAAATTGAAAGTCGTTATTTTTGAAAGAAGGCTCTCTTTTGGAGGGGGTATTTGGGGAGGAGGAATGATGTTCAACAATATTGTGGTACAAAGCGACGGTAAGGCAATTCTTGACGAGTTTGGAATTAAAAATAAAAAGTACCAAAACGATTATTATATAGCTGACGCTGTAGAGACCGCTTCTAAATTAGCTTCTGGAGCAATAGACGCAGGAACTAAAATCTTTAACCTAATTTCGGTCGAAGATGTAATGTATAGAGAAAAAAATATCACCGGTGTGGTTATTAACTGGACAGCTACAGAAATGGCAAATTTACACGTGGATCCAATAACAATTAGAGCGAAATACACGGTAGACGCTACGGGGCACGAATGTTCAGTGGTTTCTGTGGTAGAAAAAAAACTTAAAGAAAAGCTGCGAACGGAAGAAGGAAAAATCGCCGGAGAACGTTCGATGTGGGCGGATCGTGGAGAGAAAATCTTAGTCGAAACGACGAAAGAAATTTTTCCTAATTTGTATGTCACGGGTATGGCGGCGAACGCAGTTAGTGGAGGACCGCGAATGGGACCAATCTTTGGAGGGATGTTGCTCAGCGGAAAAAAAGTAGCTAATTTAATACTAAAAAGGTTTGAATAGAAATGGATCGTACAGCAAATCTTAAGTATTATCCGAAACGCCTAAGGAAATAATAATTAATAAACGAAGTCTTTAAAATTTCTATAAAGAAGCAAATATAGGGCAAACTCCCTCAACGAAATTCAATCCTAAGGTTTTTTAAAATAAATGCGGTTCGCGTTTTCTTTTTAGCATTAACTTGATGATAAACAAAAACAACTCGTCTACGTTTTCCCCAGTCTTCGAAGAACACGTAAGGTGATAATTAAGCCGGTACAAATCCAACAGCGTTTGCACGGTTTCCTCTGAAAACGCTCGTTTTCCCTCGAGATCGATCTTTCCTCCCACAATTACTGTAGGAATTGCTTTATTCACGCGCTTTTCTTCAAATCGGAGGAAAGACAACCATTCTTCCAGGTGTTTAACGCTATTATATCGATGTACGTCGTACATAAATAATCCGCCGTCTGTGCCTTGAATGTAATAGGGTACGAACCTCCGAAATTCTTCCTCGCCAGAGTAATCCCATATCTGGAGCGTAATTGCTGCGTTGTCCAACATCACAGTTTTATTACGAATACTCGTTCCAATTGTCATTAAAGGGTTTATAAACGACCCTGAAATGCACTTGTGAATAAGAGTAGTTTTCCCTACCCCTCCATCTCCAAGAATGCACAGCTTGAAAACGTAATCGCCTTTAAACCTAATAGGTTCGTTGACGATTTCGTTGTATCTTTGTTGATGCAATTTCTAATGGTGATTTTTTATCCATGATAATTTTCGCTTCGATTATCTAGTGAAAACTAGAGAGATATAAACTTTTGCATCGCTAGAATTTTAGAGTTTTTTGGTTTGAGCAATTTTTTGATAAAACAAGCGGGAAAATGACGGATTTAACTAAAGATCGTGAAAATTCAAATTTCTATAAGGTCTTTTTTCTTAAATTCGATGATTTGTTGATCGAAATTTGAAAAAGTTAATTCCTGAGCTTTTGAAAAGATTTTCCCGGTTTAATCATCGAAAATCCTTACGAACTTATGGGAATTTGTTTCTTTAGTGCCCATTCTTTAAATTCTATTAATTCTGGGTTTTAATTATTTTCATTTCAAATGGTAAATCTAAATTTCGTTTAAATTCCCTTTTCTATGATTGAAATGTACTCTTTTATTGGAGTCTCCCAGGAACGAGTAATTTTATTAAAGATATCATCCAAATATTCAGTAGTTTTTTTAGGTTCTGAATATAAAAATTGAAAAAAATAGGTTTTAACATGTGGTCTAATTAAATCAAATCCTTTTAAAAATTTTTGAAAATCAGTGGCTTTTAATTTTAAAGAAAGAAAAAATTTACTAAAGGATTCAATATAAAGCGTGAATCCATAAGGAAGTTTATAAAAGCATGAGATGAGATTGTTTACGTATTCATCAGCTTCAAAAAAGCAGTAAAAATAAACGAAATTTTCGCTTTTAACTAGAGAATATTCTGTGTAATATCCTTTAATAATTTCTTTTTCCTCTAATTTTTGGATTCTGTAACTTATCTGGCTTTCAGATAAGTGCAAAATCTCCTTAAGTTGTTTTAAGGTAATAGATGCATCTTCATACATATATTTTAATAATTTCACGTCTTTGTAATCAAAATCTTCTACCTTATCCTTTTCTTCGAATTTAAGCTCAAATTCAGTTCCATTTTTTAAACAATTTCTAATGTCATTATACCACTTATCCCAATCCCATATCCAACCTTTATCAGGAATGAAATACGTAAGATTTTTATCTTTTACCTTATAATCCACTATTTCAAAAATATAATAATCAGAAATGATGCCAACTTTTTTTAAGCAATCTGATAATTCATATGTAATATCAGGTTTAAGCAGAGAAAACGTATTGCGCGCTAAATATCCGTTATATTTGCCGTAAGTTGATCTATAGAAATAAATGTAAGGTATTAACCTAAAAACTTCAAACAACTTTTGCTCCATTTTTTGATTAATGTCAAATAATACTAAATTTTCTCCGAGACCAAGTTTACGTTCATGTGTAATAGCGCGAATATTCTTAATAAAACCCTTCTCTTTAAGCCTTAAAATTCGGTATCGGATTGTTCTGGATGGAATACCAAGAATATCGCTTAAAGTCTGCGTAGAGACTTTTGGACCGTATTCGTCAAGAGCCTTTATAATTTTCAAGTCTTTTTCGTCGAGTCGAGTCATACTTTTCAATATAAGCTTATATATATAATGTAAAATTATGGCAATAATTTATTTATAATTTTTCTGTATTTAAGATGGATTGAAAGATTGGCAAAAACTTAAATATTTTCTTGCCTTTATTACTATAAATCTAATGAATTATATGAGAACTATATGGAATTCGGATACACTGGCAATATTCTTAGAGTAGATTTATCAAAAGAAAAAATTTCAATTGAAAATCCAGATGATATCTTCTATCGAAGATATATAGGTGGAGAAGGATTTGTTGCTTACTTTCTTCTCAAAGAGCTCGAAAAAAATGTAGATCCTCTTGGTCCTCAGAATAAATTAATTTTCGCTACAGGTCCTATTACTGGGATTTCTATACCTGGAAGTGGAAGGAATAGTATAGGGGCAAAATCGCCATTAACGGGAGGTTTTGGTGAAGCCGAAGTAGGAGGATTTTGGGGAGCAGAATTAAAACTTGCCGGCTTGGATGCAATTATTATTGAAGGGAAAGCAAAAAATCCTGTTTATCTTTGGGTTCACGACGAAATAGTTGAAATTAAAGATGCTAATCATATCTGGGGTAAAAATACTGGTGATACGCAAAAAATTATCAAGGAAGAGCTAGCTGATAAACTTGTACGTATAGCTAAGATCGGCCCTAGTGGCGAGAATTTAGTATGTTATGCGTGTGTAATTAATGATCTTAGAAATGCCGCAGGTCGAACCGGTATGGGCGCTGTGATGGGCTCAAAAAACCTTAAAGCTATTGCTGTTAGAGGACATAAAAAGCCAAAAGTAGCAAATAAAGAGAAACTGAGAGCAATATGGAAAGAAACTACTCATTTTTTTATAGACTATGCTACATATTTTACTTTCGGTACAGGGGGAGATAGAATGGAAGCGCACGCTTCTTCGGGTAATCTTCCAGTACGTAATTTTAAAGGCGGTGAATTTCCAAACGCTTTAGCAATAGACCCAAGAACTATGAATGATACAATTGGTCTTAATAGAGATACGTGCTACGCATGTCCGATTCGATGTAAAAAAGTTGTACAAATAGAAGACCCTTGGCAAGTAAATCCTATCTACGGTGGACCTGAATACGAAACTATTGCTGCTTTTGGTTCCAATTGTGGAGTATACGACGCGAAAGCTATCTGTAAAGCAAATGAAATCTGTAATAAATATTCGTTAGATACAATCTCTACAGGAGTCTCTATTGGTTTTGCGATGGAATGTTATGAGAATCATATATTAACAGATAAGGATACTAATGGCTTGAAACTAAATTTTGGAAATGCTCAGGCTATGGTACGCCTGGTAAAAATGATCGGGAAGCGAGAAGGGTTAGGAAATATCTTAGCTGAGGGAGTTAAAAAGGCTGCTGAGAAAATAGGGAATAACGCTGACAAATTTGCAATGCACGTAAAAGGACAAGAAATTCCTATGCACGAGCCTCGATTGAAAAGAGGTTTAGGTCTTGGTTATATTGTTTCACCAACTGGAGCTGAGCATATGGCTAATTTGCACGATACCTCACTTGCTGCAAAAGAAAATAGTTCTAGGTTTGCTCCTTTTGGAATTTTAGAGCCAATACCACTTGAAGATTTAAGTCCTCGAAAAATTCGCGCATTAATCTATTTTACCAATTGGCGTGTTGTTGAAAATTCGCTTGTAATATGTTTTTTTATGCCTTACGATCTCGATCAAGAAACGGAAATTGTAAGATCAGTTACGGGGTGGAATACTAATATTTGGGAATTAATGAAATTTGGAGAACGAATAACCACCATGGCAAGAATTTTTAATATTAGAGAGGGTATGACAAAGAACGACGATTGGTTACCGGAAAGATTTTTTCAACCTCCTACCTCGGGAGCGTTAGTAAAAACTGCGATAGAGCCAAATAACCTTAAGAAAGCTAGAAATACTTATTACAGAATGATGGGCTGGGATGAGGAAGGAACTCCCTTAAGGATAAAAATTGAAGAATTGGATATCGCGTGGACAACCCAAAAACTTTATAATTTACGTTAAATAACTTGAATTTATTTTTTAAAGTCGTACTATTACTTGCTAAATCCAACGCAAATGTTCTCCGTGTTCTCTAAACGATTAAGAGAGCGATCGCTACCCCACCAAAAGACAGAAAAAACGACCCGTACCGTTTGAACTGCGGCGAGTAACGACCGCTACTATTGCATAAAGTAAATTTTCGCTTTTATAGCTGACAACGGAACCAAATTCTCGATTTTCATACCGATGTTCGCCCTTCATGACGCGTGTTTGCCCTTTTAAGCCCCTATTCTTTGGCGATCGGGATCATGACGAAAAAACGTCATTACAAAAAACCAGTGCACTATCCCGACATAAATACGAACCCTTCCTCTTCAAAATCATGGTAGAAAAGGCGAATAAAGGTAAGTTCGTGATGGTGGATAAGGAAGAATACGAGCAGTTCCTCGAAGCCAAGCGCCAGAAGGAGCGAAACGAGACCATCAAAGTCCAGTTTCGCGTGAAAAAGCACTACAAGGAAGAGTGGGAGCGGTTTGTGGAGCAAAACAAAAAGTTCAAGAGCGTGTCTCAATTGATCCGGAAAGCGGTCAATAGTATCGTGTTTCCCGATGTGGCTCTCGGATCTCTCAAGAATGGAGAGGTTCCCGAGGATTTCGACGAGGGATGTCAGGAGTATCTTAGTCGAATCGACAACTGGAAAGCGTACAAACGAATTAGGAAGATCGAGCAAGTTATTCAGGAATACAACGCCGCAGTAACTCACGATCATACCAAGGAGGAATTTATTGCGAAATTGCGAAGCGTCCAACAGAATTTATTAAGCGTAATTTTCGAACTTGCATCAGTAATTCCTAATGAAGATTGAACTTAAAATATCCAATTAATAAACTATTATTTTAAGGCAAACTAATTTTTAAACTTAAAAAAGAACAAAATACTTGCTTCCTGATCCCAAGGATTAAATAATACCAATATCATGCAAAAATACAAATTTTCACAGCTTCGAAGAGAAGTCATTTTTAAGGGATACAACCGCAAGTGTTTCTACTGTGAAGAAACATTTTCTACGATGGGAGACATGCAAATCGATCATTTTTTAGAAAGAAACCTTCTGGAAAAAGCGGAAGAACTACAAAATTTAGCCAAAACATTAAATCTAAATCCAAATTTTGAAATTGATTCGTATTATAATTTTGTACCGTCTCATCTTGGATGTCATATCAGAAAACATAGGAACGAGTACACAGATAGAAGGAAAGCCATTCTTCTTGAAGAAATCGCTTCGAGAGTTCCAGAATTATTAAAATTGGAGGAAAAATTACAAAAAGATAAATTAAAGACACACATTCTTAACGAATTAAAAAGAAAAGTAGAGCTAGGTTTCATATCTATTGAAGAAATAGAAACGATTATATCTGATTTTCATAGAGATAACATCATAAGTTCAAAAGATTACGAAGATTTCAAAAGAAAAATCAATTTAGCAATGCTAAAACTTTTAAAACCAAATTTTAAAAATTTTGTTAATAGTCCCCAATTTTCAAGATTAGAAATTATAATTTTAGTAATATTCATCTTTAGTTTAGCTATTCTTTTTAATCTTCTAAATATTAATTTATTAGCTATAATACCAATTGTTTCAATTTCCTTTCTAATCGTTTCTTATAATAAATTTAAAAATTGGAAGAAGAAAGCAAAGATTATGTATAGTACATTTAAGAAATTTGCAGATTGGACAGTTTGTTCATAGTAGTGTTCAACAGAATTTTTTGAGAGTAATTTTCGAGCATTGTCTTAATACAAGTAGAACGGATCGAATGGGTTTTTCTTTATATGCTTGGGTACACTGATATTGGTAAATTCCCAAATTGGAGGTACTCAATGAAAATCAAAGTCAAAAAAAAGCGCCTTACCGTCTTGTACGCAGTTGTGTTCGCGCTTTTAACGATAACGAGCATTTTAGTGCTAATGTCGGGCAAGTACATTTCGCCGTTCATTTAGATCGCTCTATAATTTCTCTTTTTTTCTTTTAATTTTTCTTTAAATATTTAGAATCCAATTAACTTGTATGAGCCATACCAAGCTCTTTGTTAAGATGGTATTTAGCGAATCGAGGTCGTTGATACTGGAAACCACCGAAGACGGGTTCGAAGCCTTTCAGAACGAATTCAACCGCGGCGAAAGTCATTTCGTTGCGCTCGACGCCTTTTCCGAGCTTTCCGTGTCTAAAGACAGCATCCAGCGGTTTGAGGTGTATTCGTGTGAGTTAGAGCAGGAGATTTTCGTAGACCAAGCCGGATTAACCATGCTTCCTGCCGAACGGTCAACGGTAAGCGCGTAACATCCGATTAACTAGGTGTAGGACTCATATTTTCTTATCTTTTTTTAAAAATGTGTGAAAACCAGAGGAAAAGGGGGATTTCACTTACCCCGACACTTCCTCGCTACCCATGAAAATTTTGGGATGTACGAGTGCTACCACTAAAAACATCCACATTTTTATTCCTTTTTTAAGATTCTTGCCTTAAAATTTTCCCAAATCAGAAAACCGCCGATCTCCACGCATATTTAACTAGGCGTATCTTTCTTAATCCTACCAACCAACAAAGGAGAGTGATAAAAAAGTGAACGAGTTTCAAACGTGGTTGACCACCTTTATTGACGAGAGAGGGTTTGACCTCGAAGACGCCTACTTCGAATTCGAGAACGCAATCGTGGAGATCGACTTCCGCAACGGAAACGCGTTCAAGTACTTCGAGTACTTAGCGAAAGAAATCGCCCAACAAATTACCAATGAACAGGTTCGGAGGGATGAATACCGTGAATAGAAGGGTAATGAACAAGTATTGGACGCAGGTGTTGGTTTACAGGCTCGAACGCACCCGATTGATCAACTTCGAGTCGTTTCGAGAGTTGAGAGACTACCTCAAAGCGTGCCTAAGGAACAACCAGTTTCTTAAGACCACCGAGCAATTGTTCGAAGCGTTAAAAGAACCGTCCGACTTAACCGCCCTCGAACACCATGCGCTACGCCAAGCGGGAGAAGAACCCCCTATGCCCATCAGAGTGTACGAGTACAAGAGGGATGTCGTCTATTCCAAGCTCAAGGATAGCCCTAACGAGCAGGTAAAGCAAAAGTGCTTGAAAGCGGCGATTTTATTGATTTGCAGTCGGTTTGGCGTAGCCCTTCAGGAGTTAATTAACTTCTACTTGGAGAAAGACTTTGGCGTGAAGTTTATCGCGGGTTGAACCTTATTCTTATTATTTTTTCCTATTTCCTATTTATATTATTTAATTTTCCCATCTAGTATCCGCTAGATGAAAATTACTAATTCTTCCACCCTTCTCCGCTTAAATCGCGCCAATCACTACGGAACTAAGCGACACTTAGCGTTTCTCGAAACGGATTTTGTCTTTTAAATTAGATGGGCACTATTTCTAACACATATCGAGAAACACGGTCGCTCCTTCTTTTTCTCCCAAGATTTGTACGCCTTGTAAATACCATCTACTACGCGCGTATAACAGTTTGATAGAAATTTATTAAATCTTCGCTCTCCTCACAAATATAACTAGTAAACGACTATAGATCGTACCCAAATTAACGAAAACGAGAAGAAAAGAACGTGAAAAAGAACAAAAGAAGATGCGTGTACTGCGGGTTCATGCTCCATCACCTCTACTTGGTTTATCCCTTCTGCGACTCCAAGTGCAAAGAGAAATGGTTAAACGAGAGAAGCGAGAGGATGAGTTCGTTTCAGTACCGCGCAAAAAGGAGGGAGATTATATAATGATCGTACTTCTGAACAAGTCCACGATTACCTTAGTTTTTTGGTTGGTAATAGTATCCTTAATTAGACGAGGGAGAGGTAAGGTTCTAACACGAGTCCCTACAAATTAACGGTCAACCAACTTAACGACTTCATTAGAGATGGCGGCAACCGACAGCGTAGTATACTGCCCCTACTGCTACAGAGATAACCTCAAAGCCGATTACCAGAACTGTCCCGAGTGCGATAGACTCAACCCTTTGCGTGAGGGAGGGTTTATTTAATTATTTCTTCTTTTCAATTTTTTTATAGGTCATTTTATTCAAATTTTAGTTACCAATTATTTATGCAAACCTTTACGCTAAGAAATTTCTTTAAAAATAGATCACCCAAACCAATATTGCACCTTAAAAGTTCGCGATCGAGAATTTTCTCAAAACTTTCGTATTTGCTGTCTCTCAGCCGATTTGCCTCATTTTTGGGATTCTGAAGGTTCGAACGAAATAGTAAAGTTTTGATGTACTACAAACATCAGCGAAAGTTTTGAAAATAAAACTAAATATAGACTTAATGATTCTGTAAGATCAAGCAAATAAAAAAAATAAGAGGTACACAAAAAAATGAATCAAATTGTATGTGACAAGGTTGGAGAATTTAGTCTTGAATCAGTTGCGAAAAAAGTGGCAGTAGTTGCTAAGGTATCGATCTCAAAGAAAGTTCACAAGTTAATCTCATCAAAATTCTTTAATAACGCTAAAAAGCATCAGGAGCAAATATCAATCGAGAAATTACGAGCTAACAGAAATCAAAGATATTTAGTAATGCTTTAATATTTTAGCATCAAGGTAACGATTTTTCCAACGATTTTTCCATAATCATATCGCGGAAGTAAGCAATTACTCCAACGGGAGCCACTTATGTGGCTCCTTCTCTTTATATATTTTTTCTCTTTATATTTTTTTAAGGAGCTAAACTCGAGTTTTTTATTATATCTATACTCATTATGGATTTTACTTTTTTTTATCTCTTAAACCGTCTGCAATCATAATTGGATTAAAAATTGAGTTATTTATTCTAAAAAATGTGAATGAAATTAAAGACTTTTCTTGAAGTATGAACTATTTATGAAGTTTTGATGTGGAAACTATATTTAGAGCAATTGTTTATTTAATTGTAAATGATCTTGAAGTGAATAATATGGAAGAAGACCCAGTTAAAAAATCTATTGGCAAATATTTGTTTTTCTTCTCGGGTCAGATGTTATCGTTCTTAGGTTCTATAATCGTACAATTTACAATATTATGGTGGATTACGATCGAAACGCAGAGCGCCATTATGCTGTCTATTGCGTCGGCTTTGATGTTTCTACCTCAGGTGTTAATAATGCCATTTGCTGGAGTTATTTCAGATAGATGGAACCGCAAAAGCATTATGATGACGGCTGATGGACTTCAAGCCCTGCTAACCCTCTTTTTGTTTTTTTCGTTTCAATTCGGTTTTATAAACATTAGCTTTGTATTAGTTATGTACACATGCCGTAGTCTTTTGCAGGCGTTTCACTGGCCTGCGTACAACGCGGTCATTCCCACGATGATTCCAAAAGAGCACTTAAGCCGAATAAACGGTACAAATTTCTTATTTACCGGGTTAATTCAAATTATCGGCCCGATGGTGGCAGCGACGATGTATGCGTTTTTCGAGTTGAAATACATTTTCCTACTTGACGTGGTCACATTCATAACCGCGGTTATTCCCTTAATACTTACTAAAGTACCAAAACCGATCCGTTCTGAGACGACAGAGAAAAAGCCTTCAATGTTCAAAGAGTTTAAAATCGGGTTAAAAGAAACCTTAGCGATCCCTGGTTTGTTAAGCTTAATTATGTACGCAATGTTGTGCAATTTCTTCACAAGACCTTACACCGTGTTAATGCCCTACTTTATCGGTATAGTCCACCTTGGAACCGCGTTCGACTTGGCTCTCGTCATGGGATTCATGCAAGCGGGGAATATAATAGGAGCAATAATTTCGACCGTAAAAAAAGAATGGAAGCATAAGATCGCCGAAACGATGATATTCTCCATAATTGTGTTTATTGGGTACGCAGCCGTTATATTCGCTCCACCAGGGAATTTCGTATTCATGGGCGTGAGTTTATTTTTTGTAGGATTGATGTTCCCCATTATGATAACCATTTATATGACTATTCTGCAAACTTCTGTGGCTCAAGACAAGGTTGGGAGAATAACCTCCATCGATCACATGTTATCGATGTTAATTACTCCCATCGCGTCCATCATTGCTGGTCCGTTATCGGAGTTGATTGGATTACAAGCCCTTTACATTGCTAGCGCAATAGGTGGAATAGCAGTAATCTTAGGAATTTGGATATTTACCGATGTACGTAAGTTAGATCACTTAGAAAAGCCTCAACCTATAACAGCTGCATTTATTGAACCTGAAATCCCAGAAGAAGTTAAAGTTTAAAATTTTTCCGTATCGCTAGTTAAGACAATTATTCCAGCAGGGGTTATGTTCCATAGCCCCTTTAATGGAACTTTTCTTTTTTCTTAATTTTTGGTTAATTAATTAAGCTTAATTAAATTCCAAAAGGATTCTTACATAATTATAAATGGTGACACACTTGCTATTTTCGAACATGTTTATATGGTTTTGATTAAAGGAGGTTAATCTTAGGCTCTTATAATTTTGCATTGCATCTTTTACATAATTCTTGAGTTCCGTCGTTTACTGCTCCACATATAGGACAAATAACCTTTTTCAATCTTTTTAGTCTCATTTTTGATTCTTTATGGGTTTTTCTTTTTCCACTTGTTTTCTTCATTCCTGCAAGTAATTCTCTTGTGATCTCCAAATCTTTCTTTAATTCTTTTTCCTCCAATCTTGCTTTTTTTTTTTTCTTTCCTATCTTCATTATTGGATAAAGCTTGACTATAAAAATCAGTAAAAAGACACCGATCGGTAAAGATACGATAATTATTATTAGTGCGAAATATGGATTACTTTTTGCTGATAAAGGATCAGTACCAAAAACATTAATCTCGACCCCATCGCTAAATCCATCACCATCAGTATCAGCATTAGTGGGTTCAGTTCCATAATAGATAATCTCGTCCCCATCGCTAAATCCATCACCATCAGTATCAGCTTTAGTTGGTTCAGTTCCTTAATTGAAAATCTCGTCCCTATCGCTCAATCCATCACC
>JAHPYY010000050.1 GCA_019058515.1 Promethearchaeota archaeon | reverse complement strand
CCAAAAGACAGAAAAAACGACCCGTACCGTTTGAACTGCGGCGAGTAACGACCGCTACTATTGCATAAAGTAAATGCTCGCTTTTAAAGCTGACAACGGAACCAAATTCTCGGTTTTCATACTGGCGTTCGCCCTTCATGACGCGTGGTTGCCCTAATAACCCCCTACGCTTTGACGATCGGGATTATGACGAAAAAATGTCATCACAAAAATAAAAAGGTAAAATTCTTCTTTATGCATAATTAATTAAATATATCTTTAATTTATGGTAAGCAACTTTAAACCTGAAACAGATCTCGAAAGATTGTTTTTCACAACAGCAAAAATTATAGTTGAAAAGGAGAGGGGGGGAAAATCCGTCGGAACTTCATTCTTTTTCGATTTCAAACTTGATTCTGGTGCTTATAAAGACAAATTCTCGATGTTCTTGATTACAAACAAGCATGTAGTAAAGAATGCAAAATCAATAGTTCTTAGGTTTAATAATTCTTTTGATAGGACTACCGCGTTAGTGGGAGATACTTTCAGCATTAAAATTGAAGAACCTTGGTATGTTCATGATAAATTAGATTTAGCTATTCTACCATTTACACCAATATTAACATATATCGAGGATATAAAAAAATGTGCGTATTTTGAACCAATAACAAAGGAAATTGCATATACTGAGGAAAAAAACAATATACTTAATTTCATTGAAGATATCTTTTTCATCGGTTATCCCCGAGGAATATACGATTCTTATAATAACATTCCTATAATTAGAAAGGGAATTAACGCAACTCCTATAATTTTTGATTATAATAATCTCCCTGTTTTTCTAATTGACGCTTCAGTATACCCAGGATCCAGTGGAAGTCCTGTCTTTTTATGTGACACAGGAGGATATGGATTAAAAAATAAATTTTACGACGGAACTAGGATAGTGTTTCTTGGTATTTTATCTACGGCATTTAAAAACGAAGAAGGAAAATTCCTTATTAACATTGATTTTAAAAGTTTTGAATCTGTAATAGAGAAAACTCATTTAGATATAGGAGTCGTAATAAAACCTATGGTCATAATTCAATTAATTAACAAATATCTAAAAGAAAATAATATAATTAGCTAAAATTGGCAAATCGAATCAAGATTTATAGACGATAAACTTTCATAAACCGCTTAATTAGGATAATAGCTTCATTTTTTAAACAATTTCTATTATGCTTGAGGATTTCATCGATGTGATCCTGAAGAAACAGGGGTAGTTACGTTAAATAAGCAATTTGGAAAAGGAAAAGCATCAAGGTTAATTAAAGAGCTTACAAGTTAAAATAGTAATTTCTTGCTGGATATCTCCACAATTTTTCTTAAATTTGATATCGTTAACTCAGATGCTTCTATGTTTTCAGAAAATACCTGAGGATTATCCTTAGTATTAACTTTCAAATTGTATGACTGAGATTCATCCTGAGAAATATAAGTAATGTGAATTAATTCAGGTTTTGTTCTATTCCATATAGCTCTTAATAAAGATAATAGGACATCTATGCGTTTCTCAGAGTTTACATTTTGATAACCCTCCCTTAAATTGAAATGAACTTTTTTTTGTGAGATATTGTGATTTTCAATTACATATCCATAGTTGTATAGTAGCTTAATCACATCTAGATAGTTTGATTCCTTACGTGACTTTTTTTTTGAAAGATATTCTAAAATTTGAGGTGTGCTATCAATTAAAAAAATCACATTAGCCATCTTAAGGATAGAGAACCTTTCACGTATAGTCCCTAGCAAAAGCCTTAATTCCGGTTTATTAAGTAGCAAAATCTTATCTCGTTTGATTCCATATTTACATTCGATTTTATTATCTTTAACAGAGTAATCACCATGCCTGGAAATATTTCCCCACTGGTTCAATTTTACTTCCCAGTTACCAGGATAGAATAATGTGCTCAACTTTTCATCTTGTCTTAATTTATCGACGATATTTCCTAATGATTTTTGATTTACTTCTTCTTTTGTAAGCGTATCTTTATCTATTATCGTTCTTAAAAAATATAGGATCCTCAAGTAAGGGTTTATACATTTCTCTATTAGAGTCCCAATTTCTTTGAAGACATCAAATGCTAAATCGTGGATATCCATTTCAGTTCTATCGATCTCTAAGTTAGCCTCTAGTTTTACCAATGATATAATTCTAGAACTTGCTTCTCCAAAATCCTCGTCCCAATACGAATATCCTAAGTATGTTTTATGGGAATTTACTTTCTTTGCTTGGTGATAAATCTCTACAAGCCTCTTTAAAAGTTGAGTGTTAGTCTCAAAACTCAAATGCTCTTCGAGACCATCTAAATAATTATAGAGAAAAACCAATTGTGCCTCACTATATGTTTTTGTGGTCATAAAAAGTTGATATTTTTTGCAAACATATTCATGTATTTCTGTATTAGTTAATCCTAATCTACGAAGCTCACTAATTCTACCTTTTCTATTTATATCAGCGATATAATTATCAATAAATTCCATAATTTTTCAAACTCTAAGAGATCTAATTGTTAAAAAGCATTTGTTTTATTTAAGATTCTAAACAGTATAGGATTTATAATTAGCGATAATCATTTCTATGAGTAAAAAAAGATAACGATCGCTACCCCGCTAAAAGACAGAAAAAACGACCCGTACCGTTTGAACTGCGGCGAGTAACGACCGCTACTATTGCATAAAGTAAATGCTCGCTTTTATAGCTGACAACGGAGCCAAATTCTCGGTTTTCATAACGACATTCGCCCTTCATGACGCGTGCTTGCCCTTGTAATCCCCTACGCTTTGGCGATTGGGATCATGACGAAAAAACGTCATTACAAAAAACCGCCGCACTATCCCGACATAAATAAGATTCCTTCCTCTTCAAAGGTATGGTAGAAAAGGCGGATAAAGGTAAGTTCGTGATGGTGGATAAAGAGGAGTACGAGCAGTTCCT
>JAHPYY010000049.1 GCA_019058515.1 Promethearchaeota archaeon | reverse complement strand
TGATAGAGAAGTGAATTCCCGTTATAATCATGGCAAATATTAGTAGGCTTATATATACTAAAAAAAAGGCTTTGTAATCGATGTCCATTTGATTGGTTGGATCGTCGATAACTCCTAGCCTTGCTTCTACCGAAGCACCTGGAGTAAAAAAGCTGAAGTAAAATAGGTATACCATGGTTATTATAAAAGTGACGGCTTTTATATGTATAGATTCATATATAACTTGCACTCATAAAAAGAACAAGTGATATTTGAGAAATCTTAAAATATCTTAAAAAATACACCAAAACCATGTTCGAGAATTTTTGCGAAAAACTAGCGAAACTTGTGGTACATCATTCTATTAAAGTAAAAAAAGGAAATAGAATAATAGTTATGGGACTCTCGCTCGCTAAAAACCTTTTCTTGGCATTACAGACCGAAGTATTAAAAGCGGGAGGACACCCAATTTTGTTTCCCCAATTGGAAGGCGCCAACGAATTATATTACAAGCATGCCTCCGATGAACAATTAGGATACTACGATGATATATACCTCACATTAGCAAGAGAAATAAACGGGTTAATTAGAATCGCGTGCGACAACAACACGAAAAAATTTTCATTAGTTGATACAAGAAAAATTGGCATTGTTGAGGCAGTAGCGAAAAAACTTGAAATGCAGAGAATAATTAGCCAAAGACAAGCAAAGGGAGAAGTTAATTGGGTAGTGATACCTTATCCATGCAATTCTTACGCTCAAGAAGCCAATATGGATTTGTATTCGTATTCAGAATTCGTAGAAAAAGCCCTATTGCTAGATAAAGAAAACCCTACGCAAGAATGGGAGCAAATACATAGGAAACAAGACGAAATCGTCGAATATTTGAATAATGTAAAAGAAATACATGTGTTAGGAGAAGACACGGACTTAACGCTATCAGTCGAGGGGAGAACTTGGATCAATTGCAGTGGGCAAAATAATTTGCCTGATGGGGAAGTCTACACAGGACCAATCGAACGATCCGTAAATGGATGTATTCGATTTACATTTCCGGGAATATATAAAGGAAGGGAAATCGAAAACATCTACTTAGAGTTTGAAAAAGGAAAAGTCGTCAACGCAATGGCGGAAAAAGGCCAAGAGCTATTACAAGAGATATTAAAAATTAGGAACGCCAATAAAATGGGAGAGTTTGCTATCGGTACGAATTACGGGATTGAAAGATTCACAAAGAGCATGTTATTCGACGAAAAGATTGGAGGAACGCTACATTGCGCGTTAGGATTAGGTATGCCAGAATCAGGGTCTAAAAACATTAGCACGATCCATTGGGATATATTAAAAGACATGAAGGTTTCAGGATCCAAGATTATAGCGGATGGAGTCGTGATTTACGAAGAAGGTAAATGGAAGATCTAAATCGACTAAAGTAAAAGATTTTATACTATCATAAAATTAAAATAGTGAGTTTTATGCAAAATCTTTATTTATTTAACATTTTCTCGTAAAAATAACAAGGAATGTGAGAATGAATTGAATAAGGATTTATTTATACTCAAACAAAATAAGAGTATACAAATAGCTGGTTTCTCGATTTTTCGGAGATGTATTTGAGATTATTAACAATTTAGTATTTTTTTAGTAATACTGGTAGTTAGATTACTATTATGATGAGATTTATTAAGAATTCATGGTTTTTTTTCACATAAATACTTGTTTAAGTAAAGATTTCTTACGTATACTTTGCATAAATAATACACTAAAGATTCGCGATGTTAGTATCTTTCCCCCACATGGGTTCGAATTGGGTAGCGTTCAAAACTCTTATCGAAACGCTCGGAGCACCAGTGGTTCTACCCGACGCTACTAACCGAGAGGCTATAGATATTGGAGTAAAGTATAGTCCTGAGTTTGTGTGCTTCCCTTTCAAGGCAACCCTAGGAAATTTCAAAAGTGCTCTCGATAAAGGTGCAGATACTCTAGTTATGGCAATAGATTGTGGTCCTTGTCGATTTGGTTTTTACGCTAGTACGCAAGAGCGTATTTTAAGAGACATGGGCTATAAAAATTTTCGCTTAATACCTCTTGATCAAGCAGATTTGCTAGAATTTCACTGGGTACGGTCGTTATTCGAAGTAGCCCCAAAAAATCTATTTCTACCCTCAAATTTCGTTAAAGCTGTTATTTTTTTCTTTAAGAAAGCCAAACTCCTCGAAGATATTCAAACGGCAGAAGGGATTTTCAGAGCGTACGAAAGGAACAGAGGAGACACTACAAGAACGGTAGACGATCTGTTAATAAAACTCGATGGAACTAACACCTTAAAAGGGCTAAGAAGTTTCCGAAAGGTGATTACGGAAGACTTTGGAAAAATTGATGTCGATAAAAGTCGCAATCCGTTGCGAGTGGGGCTAACTGGCGAGATTCACATCTCTTTAGAGCCTTATGTTAATGTAGATATTCGGAGAAAATTAGGAGATTTAGGATGCGAATTGTATCAAACGCTTTCCTTATGGGATTGGGTTGCTCATAAAGTTCACATTAATTATCATCGAAAATGGCTAGAACATTTAGCTAGACCGTGGGTACCCATGGATATTGGAGGTGAGGCGCAGTGGGTGCTAGGTCAATATATCGACAACGCGCGAGCGGGATTTGATGGCTTCGTTCACTCGTATCCGTTCACCTGCATGCCCGAAGTCGTAGCTCGGACGATTATTACCAACAAACTCAAAAGGATCTACGATCTGCCTGCCATATTCTTCTCTTTCGACGAACAGAGTGGTACTGAAGGAATGCGAACCCGCCTCGAAGCGTTTATCGATCTTATGGATGCCCGACGTAAACACGAGATAAAAAAGAAACAGTTAGAGTTGCCGAAAGAAGACAAACAAGCGTACGAACATTATGGAAGTAATTTTTACAACCAGTGTATTCAAATTATTCAAAATCAATAAAGGAGATAAAATTGGTTCAAGTTAAAGAAAAAATCGGTGTAGAAGACGGAAAAAAAGACTCATTCTTAGGAATCGACATTGGGAGCGTAAGTTGTAAATTTGTACTGATGGATGTTGAGGGTAATGTCCTTACTAGTGTGTTTTTGCGAAATAGAGGATCTCCAATTGATTCGGCAAAAGCAGGTATCACCGGTTTGCGCGAGAAGATTCATGGAAATCCAGAATTAGAGGATTACGCTATTAGATGCTGTGGAACTACGGGATCGGCGCGATATTTAACTAAAGCCATTGTGGGAGGCGACTTGGCTAAAACTGAGATCATCGCGCACGCAGTCGCAACACAATCGATGTACCCGGATGTAAGAACGATATTAGAAATAGGGGGACAAGACTCCAAAATTATAATCCTTAGAGACGGGATTATCGTTGATTTTGCGATGAACTCCGTGTGCGCGGCGGGAACAGGTTCTTTTCTTGACCATCAAGCAGCTAGATTAGGCATTCCAATTGAAGAGTTTGGAGATTATGCAGTGAAAGCAACCAATCCTGTAAGCATTGCGGGACGGTGTACTGTATTCGCAGAATCGGATATGATCCACAAACAAAACGCTGGTTTTTCGAAAGAAGACATCGTAGCGGGATTGTGCGATTCATTGGTTCGAAATTATTTGAATAATTTAGCCAAGGGTAAGGATTTGGAAAGTCCTGTTGTGTTTCAAGGGGGAGTTTCGTTCAACAAGGGTATCGTAGAGGCGTTCGAACGGCATTTAGAAGTTGAAGTTACCGTTCCTAAATATAACGTGCTGATGGGGGCGTTAGGAATGGCTATTTTAGTCCGCGATCACTGGTTAGAACACGGACAAGAGACCTCTTTCAGAGGGCTTGAATTATCTGAGATCGAATTCACCACATCTACTTTTTATTGCGGAGGTTGCCCAAATAATTGCGAGATTGTGCAGGTTAAGATGCCGGAGTTCGGAAATGAAG
Source organism: Promethearchaeota archaeon (assembly GCA_019058515.1). Next base: position 734 of record JAHPYY010000049.1, on the reverse strand, counting down.
TTGTGGCGAGATGGGGGTCGAGATGTGGAAAATGGGAAGTCTTTTAGCTAATATTGCGTTGAAATAGGAAACCTGATCAATCTAATTCACCAAATTATTATTCCAACCTCATACTGACTAAATAACGATTTACATGGAATAACTTTGCGTTATTAAGCAAAGTATTAAGATTTTGTAATCCAAACTGATTTTTTACACTCATTTCATAATATTAATACCTTATTTTGAGTGAGCCTCTTTTTAAAAGAGGTTATTTTTATTAAACAAAATATTCGATAAGCAAATTTCCCAAGGAGAACGACTTGGTAGAAACTTTCAAAATGTATTTGGAACGGATAGGAGAACTTAGAAAAGAGCTATTTGAAACCGTTCAGCATAAAGCTATATTTGTGATTTTCTATTGATATTCGTATTCGGAGGCTATGCTTTTACGATATTTTCTTATAAAGCGAATGATTGAAACTTGCATCAATGGCTTGGAATTCAGAAATGAGATAATTCACGCAATCCATGCTTTCCTGCGTTCTTAGGATTCGATGTCCTAAGGATAATTGATTGGAAACGTGATTATAAGAGTTATTTTCATTAAACTTAATATTGACAATAACATTTTGTAAGAGTTCGATAAAAATAATGACCAAGGAAAATCCTAATAATCCATCAAGGAATATTATGCCAGCTATAATAATATAATAACAATTTTCTTTTAATCGAAAGAAACCCCTCTATAAGAT
>JAHPYY010000048.1 GCA_019058515.1 Promethearchaeota archaeon | reverse complement strand
GCTCCGTATTTATCCATTATACCGATAGGATCTACGGTATTACCTAAACTCTTACTCATTTTTACGCTTTTTAAAATATACTCGGTTCCGCATCGATTGCAACTTTTGTTAGTTCTCTCTGATTTAAGAGCAAATGTATTACATTGAGAACAATAGGGATGAGCTTTGTTGACCATTCCTTGTGTCAATAAATTTTGAAAAGGCTCGTCGTGAGAATGAAGACCTAAATCTCGAGTTACCTTAGTGAAAAACCTAGCATACATCAAGTGAAGTATTGCATGCTCTATTCCTCCTATATATTGATCCACATTCATCCAATAATCAACTGTATCTTTTCTAAAAGGTAAATTAGGTGCTTTTGGATCACAAAATCTAAAAAAGTACCATGAACTATCGACAAAAGTATCCATTGTATCCGTTTCTCTCTTAGCTTTCTTTTTACATTTAGGACACTGAGTAATTGTGAAGCTCTTACTCGTCGTTAAGGGGTTTCCTTTTCCTGTAAACTTTACATCCTTAGGTAATTCAACGGGAAGTTTATCATAAGGAACTGGAACTGTTCCACATGTTTCGCAATATATTATAGGGATAGGACATCCCCAATATCGCTGTCGGGAAATTAACCAGTCCCTAAGTTTATAATTAATTGTAGCTGATCCCATCTCTAATTTTTCTAATTCTTTAGTAATTTCTTTAATTGCGTTCCTATTTTCTAATCCATCAAATTTTTCGGAATTTATTAACATGCCATCTCCCTCGTAAGCTCTGGTTATTTTCTCGGCTTTGAGCTCGTATTCAAAAGGTTGGATCACTACTTTAATAGGAAGGTTATACTCTTTAGCAAATTCAAAATCTCTCTGATCGTGAGCAGGAACTGCCATTACCGCGCCTGCTCCATATTCATAAATCACAAAGTTCCCTACATATATCGGTATTTTTGCTTTAGTAAAAGGATGTAAGGCGTATTTCCCAATAAATAAGCCCTTTTTCTCCACTTCGATATCAGTTCTTTCAAATTTATCTTGATGTAATACTTCATCATAAAACTTCTGAAAACTTAATTGATATTGGGTTTTATTTACCCAATCTTTAACCCAAGGATGTTCAGGGGCAAAAACCATGAAAGTAACCCCAAAAAGCGTATCTGGACGGGTTGTGAAAATATCAATTGTTCGTTCTTCACCTTCAATTGGAAATTTAATTATTGTACCCTCAGATCTCCCAATCCAATTTCTCTGCATAGTTTTTACTTTTTCAGGCCAATCAACTGTTTCTAATCCAGTTAAGAGCTCCTCCGCGTATTCTCGAATTTTTAAGAACCATTGAGTCAAAAACTTTTGGTCTACTTCGGAATTACACCTCCAACATTTGCCATTTAATACTTGTTCGTTAGCAAGAACTGTAGAACAGCTAGGACACCAATTCACATACGATTCTTGCCGATAAGCCAGTCCTTTTTCATACATTTTTAAGAAGAGCCACTGGTCCCATTTGTAGTAATTCACATCGTGACTGTATATCAAGCGTGTCCAATCGTAAGATAACCCAATTCGCTTCTGTTGTTTTTTCATGACTTCAATATTTTTGTTCGTCCACTCTTCTGGATTCGCTCCGTGATCTATTGCTGCATTTTCGGCGGGGAGCCCAAAGGAATCGTATCCCATAGGATATATGACATTAAATCCTTGCATGCGTTTAAACCTAGCATAGCTATCTCCGATGGTATAGTTGCGTAGATGACCCATATGAAGGCTCCCTGAAGGATAAGGATACATTTCTAACACATAAAACTTCTTTTTATTCGAGTCTTCCTTACTTTCAAAGATTCTATCATTATCCCACTTTTTCTGCCATTTTTCCTCTATTTTGTGCGGATCGTATTCCTTCATGGGGTTATTTCACAATTTTTTTGTTCGATTTTGTGTTATAGTAAATAATAGAATAAATTTTTTTTTTATGATAATTCCCAAACTAATAAATTTCATTTTATTTTGCATTTATTGAAAAGAAGTTTTAAGATTTAGTAAAGAACAATAATAAAAAGATTAATAGGTTATTTAGAAAGAAAGTATCAATCCCAGCGATGTATGAAAAAAGATAAGATTAGAATATCAACAGGAAGTGCTTCTGTTCTAGGATTAGAGCCTCATCGAAAGTTTTTAGTGAAACCTACAACTTGTTATGTAATGACTTTCATTGAAGGACATTGTAGTGCAAATTGTGGTTTCTGTCCTCAATCTAGAAGTTCAAAAAGTTCCCTTAATACATTATCTAGAGTTGTGTGGCCAACTTACAGCTTTAATGAATTTCTTGAAAAATTTAACAAGAATAATGAAAAAGTGCTATTCAAAAGAATCTGTATCCAAGCTTTAAATTATCCAGAAAATGTTTCGGATGTATTAGAAATAGTTAAAGCTATAAAGAAACGAATAAAAATTCCTATTTCCGTAGCGATCCCCCCATTAATTAAAGATGATCTTATAAAATTAAAAAAAGCAGGAGTAAATCGAATAGGGATTGCCTTAGATGGATCAACTCCAGAGATCTTTGATCAAGTAAAAGGGAAGGGGGTGAACGGCCCTTACACATGGAAAACCCACATGAGCTCGTTGAAATTAGCAGTGGATGTCTTTTCAAAGGGATTTGTGAGTACGCACATTATAGTTGGTTTGGGAGAAACTAATAGGGATATATTAAAACTAATAGAACAAATGGATAAAATGGGAGTTTTAACTTCACTTTTTGCGTTCACTCCCATAAAAGGTACATCTATGCAAAATTTCAGAAGTCCAAATGTACTGAATTTCCGCAAAATTCAACTTGGGAGATACTTAATCCTAAATCATAATCACTTAATTTCAGACTTTATATTTAACGAGTCCGGGGAGATTATCGGATTTAATTTAAACGAAAAAGAGTTAAAAAATATTGTTGATTTTGGAGAAGCATTTTTAACAGCGGGATGTAATGGCTGTAATCGTCCTTACTATACCTCTAGACCTTCAGGTCCAATTTATAACTATCCCAGACAACTAACTATGGAGGAAAATTACGAAATTTTTCGAAGGTTAAAAGGTTATGTTAAAAAATAAATGGCGTTTCCTTCCTATAGAAACTTACGATGGCTATTGGAACATGGCTATAGATGAAGCCATTTTGTTATCAGTTATCAACAAAAAGAGTCCTTACACCATACGACTTTATAAATGGTATCCTTCTACAGCTAGTATAGGCAGAAATCAAAGCCTAAAGACCGAAGTAGATGTGTATTTCGCCAAAAAGCAAGGATTCAATGTGGTAAGACGTATTACAGGAGGAGGAGCTGTTTTTCACGACGAGGAAAGAGAAATCACCTATTCTATCGTATGTCCGATAAAATTTTTAAGAGGTTTAGGTGCCAACAGCGTATTGGAACAGTTTGAAATAATTACGACAGGGATAATCGAGGGATTGAACAAAATTGGAT